>OCMG01000003.1:600000-840000 GCA_900215285.1 Ensifer adhaerens | reverse complement strand
CCTCGAAGGCGTCCACGGCATCGTATTTCGCAGCACCAGAGATGATGGTGTGCACAGTCGGATCGAAATCGTGGGCGTTGGAGGCGATGAAGTCCTTGACCGCGGCCAGACGCTCGGCGACCCAGGGGCCGTTGTAAAGCAGTTCCGCTGCCTGCCGGAACGGCGCATAGTCGAAGGCAATGATCTCCGCCCCCAGCGCCCTCGCCCGCTCGATGGCCGCATCGTAAAGGGCTTCATAGGCGGTGTTGCCGTAGAATTCGCGCTCCGCGCCGGCCAGCACGCCGATCCTGAGGTCCGAGGCGGGCAAGGCTGCAGGCTTTGCGGTTCTGGAGAACGGATCGGCGGCATCGTAGCCATCCATGATCTGACGGATCGCAACACCATCGCCCACCGTTCCGGCAAAAACCGTCACCACATCGACCGAACGGCAGGCCGGCACCACGCCGACATTCGGCACCAGACCCGGTGTGGGCTTGATGCCGACGAGATTATTGAACGCCGCCGGCACGCGGCCGGAGCCTGCCGTATCCGTACCCAACGCAAAGCTTGCGAGCCCCGACGCCACGGCAATGGCCGAGCCGGAGGACGAACCGCCCGAGACATAGGCGCTGTCGAACACAGAGCGCGGCGCACCATGCGGCGAGCGGGTGCCGTTAAGTCCGGTGGCGAACTGGTCGAGATTGGTCTTGCCGATGACCAGCGCGCCCGCCGCCTTCAGCCGGGCAACGACGGTCGCGTCTTTCTGCGGATGATAGGCAAAGGCCGGGCAGGCCGCCGTGGTCGGCAGGCCGGCCACATCGATATTGTCCTTCACCGCGAAGGGGATACCCCAGAGCGGCAGGCTGTTCGGCTCCGGCGCGCGGGCCATGAGGTCGCGCGCGGCAGCCCTCAGATCGTCTACCGGGGCCTTGGTGATGAAGATCGCCGGATCTTCGGAGGCTGCGATGCGGGACAGCACCTCTTCGACGAGATCGAGCGGGGTGAGGCCGTTGGAATAGGCAGCCTTGAGGGATGAAAGGTCGAGAAACGCGGGGAACATCAGGCACCCTTTTCTATGCATGGGTCAATTACTTGATGGAGAAGACGTGTCATGGGCTCAAGCCTTCTCCAGAACGACGAGCACATCGCCGGCGCGCACAGAGCGGCCGGGGCTGGCGCGAACTTCGCCAACCCGCCCGTCGGCATGGGCGGAGATCGCGATTTCCATCTTCATGGATTCGATGATGGCGAGCGTGTCGCCCGCCTTCACCCGTGCGCCGGGCTCCACGAGCACCTTCCAGACATTGCCGGGAACGGCGCTTTCGATGCCGATGCAGCCGTCCGGAATATCGCCCGCCATCGCCTGACCGGCACCATCATCGGCGGAGAACGTGTCGAGGCCCTCTTCCTTCCAGCGCCGTCGCTCCGCCTCGAAGGCGGATTGCTGGCCCTGCTTGAACGCGGCAATGGCCCCGGCATTGGCCGCAAGGTCCGCTTCGTAGGCGGCATAGGAGAACGCGCCCTCCTCGATGCGCACGGGATAGCCACCATGCGGAAACGCGGCGCGCGCCTCGGTCAGCTCGTCATGCGTCACCGGGAAGAAACGGACCTGATCGAAGAAATCGAGCAGCCACGGCTTGTCCTTGGAAAACACCTGCGTTTGCCGCCATGTGTTCCACATCTGGATCGTGCGGCCGAAGAGCTGGTAGCCGCCCGGCCCTTCCATGCCGTAGATGCACATATAGGCTCCGCCAATGCCGACGGCGTTTTCCGGGGTCCAGGTGCGTGCCGGATTATACTTCGTCGTCACCAGCCGCTGGCGCGGATCCAGCGGCGTGGCCACCGGCGCGCCGAGATAGACGTCGCCGAGGCCCATGACCAGATAGGAGGCGTTGAAGATCGTGTCCTTCACCGCTTGCTCATCCCCCAAGCCGTTGATGCGGCGAATGAACTCGATGTTCGACGGGCACCAGGGCGCATTGGGGCGCACCAGTTCCTGATACTTGCGCATGGCAAGCTCAGCCTCCGGATCGTTCCACGACAGCGGCAGCCAGACCGTGCGGCTCGGAACCTTGACGCTCGCAATGTCCGGCAGCGAAGCTTCGATCTCGTCCAGCAAGCCAAGAATCGTCGAACGCTTCAGCGCCGCGCCATCGTAATGCACCTGCAGCGAGCGGATGCCGGGCGTGAGATCGATCAGCCCCGGCAGCTTCTCGGCTTCCAGCGCCTGCATCAGAAGATGGGCGCGCAGGCGCAGGCCGATATCGAGTTGCATCGGTCCATATTCGACCAGCAGATTGTCATCGCCCTGTCGGCGATAGACGACCGGAACCGGCGTATCATCGCGGCGCGCAAGAATTGGCGAGCCGGCCTTCTCGCCGAGACCGATGACGGTTGGCCCCGCGACCGGGTCCTCCTCGCGCCGAACCGCATGGAAGCGGATCGTGTCGCCGGGCTTGAACTGGCCCATCTTCCACTGCTCGTCGCCCGCAATCACCACCGGGCAGACGAAACCGCCGAGGCTCGGGCCATCGGGTCCGAGAATGATCGGCATATCGCCGGTGAAGTCGATCGCCCCGATCGCATAGGCATTGTCATGCAGATTGGAGGGATGCAGTCCCGCCTCCCCGCCATCGGCGCGCGCCCATTGCGGCGCAGGACCGATGAGGCGCACACCCGTGCGGGCGGAATTGTAGTGCACCTCGTAGGCGGTCGAGAACAGCGTCTCGATATCTTTTTCGAGGAAGAAATCGGGCGCGCCATGCGGACCATAGAGAACGCCGACCGACCATTCGCGCGTCAGGGGCGCGGGTTCTCCGGCGGGCTTCACGCCGGCTTGCGGTGTGCGGGCAAGCCGCAGCACATGACCGGCGCGCAGCGTTCCGGTCGCATGGCCACCGAACTGGCCAAGGCCGAACGTGGCGCGCGAGCCGAGCACGATGGGGGCCGCAAAGCCACCGGAGACTGCGAGGTAGGATCGCTGCCCCGCACCTTCGATCTGGCCGATGGTGAGCATCTGCCCGGCCTTGACGGCAACTGGTGAGTCATGCGCCACCGGCGCGCCGTCCAGCGTCATCGGCATTCGCGCGCCGGACAGCGCCACGGTGACATCGGAGAAGAACTTGAGCACCGGGCCGGACACCGTCAGCTCCAGCGCGGCAGTCTCATCGGCATTGCCCACCAATCGGTTGGCGTGGCGGAAAGAATAATCGTCCATCGGACCCGACGGCGGAACGCCGACATGCCAGAGGCCGAGCCGGCCAGGCAGCTCCTGCAAACTCGACTGCGCACCCGGCGCGATCACCTCGACCACATCCGGCACGAACGCAAAGTCCTTCAGCGCCGTCGTCGCGACATCGCCGCTGGCGAAGAGATCAGAGGCGGCAATGGCCTTGAGATAGTCGAGATTGGTCTCGATGCCGGAAATCGCCGTGCCGTCGAGCGCCCTTTGCAATGCCGCAATCGCCGCATCGCGGTCGTCCGCTGCCACGATCACCTTGGCGAGCATGGGGTCGTACAAGGGCGTGACCTCCGTCCCCGTTTCGATCCAGCCATCGACGCGAACGCCTTCGGGAAACACGACCTCCGTCAGCAGCCCGGCGCTCGGCCGGAATCCGGCATGGGGCATTTCAGCATAGACGCGCGCTTCGATGGCCGCGCCCTTTGGCACAAGATCCTCATTGCCCGCCAGAACATCCTCGCCAGCCGCCTGCCGGATCATCCATTCGACAAGATCGACGCCGAAGACGGCTTCGGTCACCGGGTGCTCGACCTGCAGGCGGGTGTTGACCTCGAGAAAGTAGAACTCCTCGCGCTTCGGATCGTAGATGAATTCCACCGTGCCGGCCGAAGCATAGTTCGCCTGACGGCCGAGCGCGACGGCGGCGGCGTGGAGGCTGTTGCGGACAGTCTCAGACAGGCCCGGCGCAGGCGTCTCCTCGATCACCTTCTGGTTCCGCCGCTGCAGCGAGCAATCGCGCTCGCCGAGCGAAATGACCCGGCCCTTGCCGTCGCCGAAAATCTGGACCTCGACATGGCGGGCCCTGGCGACGAAGCGCTCCAGATAGACGCGCGCATCGCCGAAACTGGCGCGCGCCGTGCGCTGCACGGTCTCGAAGGCCGCCTTCAGCGCGCCCGCATCCTCGCAAAGCTGCATGCCGATGCCGCCGCCGCCGGCGGTGGATTTCAGCATGACGGGATAGCCGATGCGTTCCGCTTTGGTCAGCGCCTCGTCCACGCTTTCGAGAAGTCCGCTGCCCGGCAGCAAAGGTACGCCGCTGTCGCGCGCCAATTCGCGCGCCGTATGCTTGAGGCCGAAGGCTGCGATATTCTCCGGCGTCGGGCCGATGAAGGCGATGCCCTCTTCCGCGAGACGGACTGCAAAGCCGATATTCTCGGAGAGGAAGCCATAGCCCGGATGCACGGCTTGCGCGCCCGTCGCCTTGCAGGCAGCGACCACGGCCTCGACATTCAGGTAGCTTTCAGTTGCCGGGGCCGGACCGAGGCGCACGGCTTCATCCGCCATCCGAACCGCATTGGAAAAACGATCCGCGTCCGAATAGACGGCGACGGAGGCAATGCCGAGTTGCTTACAGGTCCGGATGATCCGCACGGCGATTTCGCCGCGATTGGCGATCAGGATTTTCTTGAACATGATGCGGCTCCGTTCAACGCTCGTCGTTCCAGACGAGGACGCGGATCGGCGTCGGGTCGAAACCGTTGCACGGATTGTTGATCTGCGGGCAATTGGAGATGACCATCAGGACATCCATCTCCGCCTGCAGCTCCACATAGTCGCCGGGCGCGGAAATGCCGTCGACGATGGTCATGGTCGCATCGGGCGCAATCGGCACGTTCATGAAGAAGTTGATGTTCGGCGGGACGTCGCGCTTGCTCATGCCGTGCTTCGAAACTTCGATCACGAAATTGTCGCGGCAGGCATGCAGATATTTCGTGCCGTGGCCGAAGCGGACCGTGTTGCTCTCGCAGGAGCAGGCACCCGCCGAGGTGTCATGCCGGCCGCAACTGTCGGCCGTCATCTTGAGCATGACGCGGCCTTCGTTCGACATGATCTTCGTGCCGGTCGAGATATAGGCAGCGCCCTGCTCGCGCATCGTATCCTGGTTGGAATAGCGCTCGGAGAAATCCTGAGCATTGTAGAACAGCGTGTCGACGGCCTGCTGACCGTAGCTGTCCTCGATGCGCACGATCTGCCCCTTGCGGATGACGGTCGAGAACGGCGCTTCGGCCGGGATGTAATGGTCCTGAACGGCAGCCTCGACAGTGCGGGCCGGCGAAGTCTGAATGAAATTCGTCATGATCGTCTCCCCCTCAAAGCGCTGCAAAAGCGTTGTTTTCGAAGCCGCGCACGGCCTCGGCGGTCGCAGTGCGGCAGAGATCATCTGCGGCGGGCTCAACCGCCGCGATACGGGTGACGGTCACCGGGTTCGAGGCGTAGACGGGGTTCGGGTCGAGCGGATGCGGAGCGTTCGAAAAGGCAACCTGCATGTCCATCTCGGCGCGCAACTCGATATAGTCCGCGCCATTCAGGAGATCGGCATTCCAGAAGAACTGTCCGTCCGCAACCACGCGCACCGGCGCGAAGAGCGAAAGGGCTGCCGGAATGTCGCGCTTGTCGAGGCCGAGCTTGGTCGCTGCGATCACGAAATTGTCCCGCGTGTTGCGGGCATAGGGTACGCCGTATTTCGCCGAGACGGAGGCCAGCGTCGAGCCGCCGACGAGGCAGTCATGCGCGCCGGATGTATCCTCGACGATCGAGAACATCACGCGGCCCATGTCGGAAAAGATCACGCGGCCCTTTGAGAGACCTGTCGTCCATTGCAGCTTCACCGTATCGGGCAGGTTCAGCCGCTCGGTCCGATCAGCCGCATTCCAGGCGATGAGCGCGACGGTCGAGAAGCCATGATCGAGGCTCACGCGCAGAACTTCATTCTTCTTTACGCTTGTCCACCAGTACCAGCCGCCGGGAATGACCTCCCGGTGCACGACGCTTTCAGCGGCAATCTCTGTGGCCGGCAGCGGGCTCTTGCCCGGCAGGGCTTTGGGGGCAAATTCCAGCCCCTTCTTCTGGTGTTCTTCATAACGCGCGCGGTTGGCGGCGATTTCTTCGGCAGAACGTCGGATATGCATGGTCGCACTCCTCATCAAGTTAGGCCGGGTCGTCCCGGCTATTGACCTTTTTGAACCGGGCCGTCCCGGTCTGGTCGAATGAGAGATGGCTCTCCGGCCCGGCGCGGCGGCCAGATCGGAATGTCGCGGCTGATGGTTGCGCCGTAGCGCAGTTTTTCCTCGGGCCGATCGCGCAACCGCTCGAAAGCGACGACGCGGGTGGCGAGCGTGAAGGCCTCGCGCATGTCATGCGTGACCATCACAACCGTCATCGGGTTTTCATGCCAGAGCCGTTTCATCAGCGTATGGATTTCGGCGCGGATGCCCGGATCGAGCGCCCCGAAGGGTTCGTCCAGCAGCAGCACTTTCGGCTTCATGATCAGCGCCTGGGCCAACGCCAGCCGCTGCTGCATGCCGCCGGACAGCTGGGCGGGATATTTGTCGAGTGCATGCGAAAGGCCGACTTCGGCAATCAGCGCTCTGGCCTCCTCGATCGCCGCCTTGCGAGCAGCCCCGAACAGCCGGCCGGAATAGCGCGCGACCGTCATCTCCTTGCCGATCAGCACATTGCCGAGCACGGTCAGATGCGGAAACACCGAATAGCGCTGGAAGACGACGCCGCGATCCGGGCCCGGCTCCGGCGGCAGCGGCGTGCTGTCCAGAAGGATCGTGCCGCGCGTGGCCTGCTCCTGTCCGAGCAGCATGCGCAGAAACGTGGTCTTGCCGCAGCCGGACGGACCGACAAGCGCGACGAATGCGCGGTCTTCGATCTCGATGGAAATGTCTTCCAGAACGATCTGGTCGCCATATTCCTTCCAGACCTTGTCGATGGTGATGGCGCTCATGTGTTCTTCTCCAGTTCGGACCAGGGGAAGATCGCGATGCGCAGGCGGTTGAGGATGTAATCCGTGGCGACGGCGAGAAGCGTGATCCACAGCACGTAGGGAAAGATGACATCCATCGCGAGATAGCGGCGGACGAGGAAGATGCGGTAGCCAAGACCCGCTTCCGAGGAGATCGCTTCCGCCGCAATCAAGAACAGCCAAGCCGGGCCGATCTGCAGGCGCAGCGTGTCGATGAGGCGCGGCAGGATCTGCGGCAGCACGACGCGCAGCGCGATCTGCCAGGACGAGCCGCCCAGCGTCTCCGCCTTGATGATCTGTTCGCGCGGCAGCGTGGTGGCCGTCAGCGCGAGGTCTCGGATCATGATCGGAGTCACGCCGATAGCAATCAGCGCGATTTTAGACGCCTCTCCGAGTCCCATCACGATGAAGAGGATGGGCAGAAGCGCCAGCGGTGGCACCATGGAGATGGCTGCAACGAAAGGCGCCAGAAGGGCCCGCATCGTCGGCAACATGCCGATCAACATACCGATGACCAGTGCGATGGCGACGGCAATGCCGAGGCCGGAAAAGAGCCGCGTCAGGCTGGCCGCCGTATCGGCCCAGAGCAGGATTTGGCCTGTCCGGCCATCAGGCACGACGGCCATGCGGTTGATGGCATCGACGAAAGACGACAGGCCCGGCAGAAGCTTGTCATTGGCATTGTCGGCAAGCCGCGCCGCAGACCCTGCCACATAGGCCGCCAGCACGATCAGAAACGGCGCGACGGCCAGCGTCAGCCGCATTCCGCTCGACGGTCTCACATTGATCCAGCGCATGGCTGTCTCCGTTCGCGAAAGGAGTGAAGGCCCGCCGGGCGATAGCGCCCGGCGGTGACCGGACCGTTGATCAGAGCGCGCCCTTGGCGGCGGCATCCATGTAGGTCGTGGCAAAGCGCAGCTTCACATTGCCCTTGTCGCCGAGCACCGAGCCGTCAGGCATTTCAATGCCGATGACGTCGGCCGAGGGCGCGCCATTGCCGAGGAGCCCCTTGGAGAAGAGGAAATTACGGACATGGTCCATCGTCTTCGGCAGGTCAGGCGACTTGGCGAAGGCAACCGCTTCGGCGGGCTTGTCGAAAAGCTTGGTGGCCGCCATCTGGGCTTCGAAGCCCTTGAGGTCCGTGCCGGAGGCCTGCCCCATCGCCGTGCGCGCGGCCTTGCCCTCGTCGCTATCGGCGGTCATCAGCTTCATCGTGTCATACCAGATGCCGGCCAGCGCCTTGCCGAAATCGGGATTGTCCTTGAGCGTGGCGGAATTGGCGACCATGAGGTCGATGATCTCGCCGGGGATTTTCGAGCTGTCGAAGACCTTCTTGGCGTCCGGCTCCTGCATGATGGTGGAAACGAGCGGGTTCCAGGTCACGACCGCCGTCACATCCTTGGTCTTGTAGGCGGCGACCATGTCGGCATCTGAGGTGTTGACCACCTTGACGTCCTTTTCGGTCATGCCGGCGCTTTCCAGCGCGCGCACCAGCAGATATTCGGAAACTGAGAATTCGACCAGGTTAACGTTCTGGCCCTTGATGTCGGCCAGCTTGTCCTTGTTCTTCAGGATGATCGCGTCATTACCGTTGGAGAAGTCGCCGACAATGACGGCCGTCGTGTCGACGCCGCCGGCGGCGGGGATGGAAAGGCCGTCCATGTTGGTCAGCGTGACCGCGTCGAAAGCACCGGCCGTATACTGGTTCATGGACTCGACATAGTCGTTGAACTGCGTGACATCGATCTTGATGCCGTATTTGTCGGCCCATTTCTTCACGATGCCATGGTCGGCCGCATAGCCCCAGGGCATCCAGCCGACATAGATAGACCAGGCGACCTTGAATTCCTTCTTCGGCGCCGCTTCCGCACCGCTCATGGCAGGCAGAAGAAGAGACGCGGCAATTGCGGTGATGGAGAGGATTTTCTTGAAAGTCTGCATTGGCATTCCCCTTTTGTTGTTTCCAAAAAGGGATCGGCAATGACCAGCGCCGCCAATCCCTTGGCTAACGAGGTCTCCCGGGCTTTTGTCCCGCCGTGCACCCGGCGGGATGTCTCCCCACGCCGGTGGATGCTCTCGGACCAGCCGCACCCAACAAGGTGCCGGAACCCTAGCGTCCAAACTCTGATGACAAGGAAGCAATCACCGTGCCAAGTCGGTCATAGCGCAAAATAGGCCATTTCCGCTCGATCTCGCGCGCCAATTGAGAAATTGGCGGGCATGACGTGCTCAAGGAATCATCACCGCAGATAAAAATGATCAGGAAAAGCTCGAGAAGCTCACACGTTCGCGCGCAATTTTCTGCAACCGGTTGATGTGGGGAACAATCGGCCTATCGACGCTCTGCTCGACGGACTTGGTCTTCGAAACGTCATCGATGGCATTGAAGGCCAAGTCCGCCCTTCTACACCTGGCCTTTTCGCCAATGGGTTTGGAGCCCGCCGGATTTGCAGCAGATCACGCGCAGCCGGACGCTGACACGGGCGATCCATGGCGGGAACGAACTGCAACAGCCGGTGCAGGCGCTGCTGGAACCATAAAGGTTCCGGTTATTCGAATATCTGCAACATTGTCATGAGCCGCTCTCAAGATTGGCTTCATGTGCCGATCGGTCCGAGAGAAACTGGAGCTCGGATCTCACGGGGCTCGGTCGCCGCGAAGCAAGCCTTCAACTTGATAAGGCGAGGTGCCGGCGGGCGATGGTTCTCCGCCGCCGCCGGTCCCGGATTGTGTCCTAAGCCTACTGCGTGACCGAGGCCTGGCCTATCTTGACCGAGGGTTCCCGTCCCCAGACCCGTAATTTACCGAGTGCCGAAACGAAGCTCGCCAGGCCTTCTTCGCCGGGCAAAGTGATGACCCCTTCATCAAGGGCATCCGCAATGCCTGCCTTTTCCAGCAGCGGCATCGCCGACTGGTCGTAGCCGATGAACTTGCAATGCTGGAAGGCGTCGGCAACAAAGTCACGTGCGGTTGCCTCCTGGACGAGATCCTCGATCGCTGCCGTTGAGGTCAGCAACGCAATCGCGTCAAACAGAACCGAAGGTCCGCCGTCGATCATGTGATGAGCCTCGATCCAGCTTCCGTCCGACGCCTGGACGCCGCCGACCTTGGGGGCAACCAGCTCAAACACTGCCTTTTCCTTGCTGATCGCCTTCGTCAGGCCGTCGAGCAGTTTCGCGTCGACGCCATCAGTGATCAGGATGCCCAATTTGCGGCCTTCGAAGCGTTGGGGCCCTCGCTCCACGATGCTGAGCGAGGGCGCGGGCTCAAGATCCTGACGCGGCGCGATTGCGGCGTCCGCTGCTTTCGGCATCGACTGGATGCCAAGCTTATGGGCAACCGTCTGCGCCAGGGTCTCGTCTATATTCAGGAGATGTGACACCATGCGTTCGCGGATCACAGCGGTCTCAACCTTGCTCAGCTCAAAAGTGAGAGCGGCAGCAATATGGCGCTGCTCGGGGGGTGTCTGGCTGAGGTAAAACTGTCGCGCCTGGCTGTAGTGGTCGGCGAAACTTTCGGGCCGCAGGCGGGCCTTAGTCCCCTGCTCTTCGGCCGGGAAAGGCCTGAAGCCGCGCTCCGGCGATTCCCGCGGACCTTCGCCGAATGAGTTGGGTTGATAATTGGCCCTGCCGACGGGATTGCGCATCGCCATGTGTCCATCCTGCTGGAAATTCGCAAAGGGACATCTTGGCGCATTGATCGGCAGGTGGGTGAAATTCGGTCCGCCCAGGCGCTTGAGCTGCGTATCGAGATAGGAGAAATTGCGACCCTGCAGCAGCGGATCGTTGCTGAAATCGATGCCCGGCGGCACGTTCTGCGTCATGAACGCAACCTGCTCGGTCTCGGCAAAGAAATTGTCGGGCATGCGGTCAAGCACCAGGCGTCCGATCGGGACCGGAGCGAGGATTTCTTCGGGAATGATCTTCGTCGGATCGAGCACGTCGAAATCGAAATTGTCGGCGAATTCCTGATCGAAGAGCTGCACCTGCAATTCCCATTCCGGGAAGTTCCCGGACTGGATGGATTGCCAGAGATCGCGACGATGGAAATCTGGGTCGGCGCCATTGATCTTGACAGCCTCGTTCCAGGCAACCGACTGCAGACCCAACTTCGGCTTCCAGTGAAACTTCACGAAGGTGGATTCAGCCTTGGCGTTGACGAACCGGAAAGTATGCACCCCGAAGCCCTCCATGAACCGGAAGGAACGGGGAATGGTGCGATCGGACATGATCCACATGACCATGTTCATGCTTTCCGGCGTCAGGCTGATAAAGTCCCAGAAGTTGTCGTGGGCAGTCTGAGCCTGGGGGAAGGCCCGGTCGGGCTCCTGCTTGGCGGCGTGGATCAGGTCCGGGAATTTGATGGCATCCTGGATGAAGAAGACCGGGATATTGTTACCGACGAGGTCCCAGTTCCCCTCCTTGGTATAGAGCTTCACAGCAAATCCGCGCACATCGCGCGCCAGATCGGCCGACCCCTTGTTGCCGGCAACGGTTGAAAACCGGACGAAAGCCTCGGTCTTCTCACCGGCACGCTGGAAGATATCGGCCTTGGTGTATTTGGCCAACGACTTGTAGGTCTCGAAATAGCCATGCGCGCCATAGCCACGGGCATGAACCACCCGCTCGGGAATGCGCTCGTGGTCGAAGTGAAAAATCTTTTCGCGGAAGTGGAAGTCGTCCACGACGAGCGGGCCGCGCGACCCGACCCGAAGCGAATTCTGATCGTCGGCGACGGGACCGCCCTGTGCTGTCGTCAGCACAAGCGCATCGCCCTCTGCGACCTGATGCAACTCGCCACCCTGGCCGCGCTGCATGTTCTGGTCGTGTATCTTGGCGGTGCCGAGCTTGTGCGGCTTGGTCTCCCGGGTTGATGTTTTGGCCATGGCTAGCTCCTGAAAGAGGTGATCGGATGTATTGCGGAGGTGGCCGGAAGCCGCGGCGCAGGTGCGCGCGCGGCCCCCGAATTGCGCTTCTGCTCCCTACATTCGGAGCGTGCGATACCGTTCCCGCTCGGCTGCGATCTGCGTCGGCGTATACGGCTCCGCATTTTCATCAAAGCCAGTCCAGCCCTGTTCCGCATAGCTGGCGCGACGGGCAGCAAGATCGACGCGTGGTGACCTGTTCAGAGTGGCTTCCGCCGATGCGAAATCCTTTTCGTCGACGCGCGCGATCACGAGAGACGCACCACGACGTATCCCCTCTGCGTAGAGTTCGGCATCCTCATCCGGAACGCCGGATTCGACCATCGCGCCGACGATCCCTCCCACGGCACCGCCGGCCACAGCCCCGGCAACTGCGCCTGCTGCAGTTGCGGCGAGCCAGCCAGCTGCGACGACCGGGCCGACGCCGGGAATGGCAAGCATCCCCAGGCCCGCCAGTAGACCGCCCGCCCCGCCTGCCACTGCGCCGACGCCAGCACCGGAGCCGGCGCCTTCAGCAGCACGGTTGCCCTGGCCCTCGACATCGACACCGTCAGAATCGTGCGTGACGATGCTGATGTCGTCAGAGGGCACGCCCGTGTCCTCAAGCGCTTCAACAGCCGCCTTGGCATCGTCATAGCCGTCGTAAAGTCCGGTTACGGTTCTCATAGGTTGCTCCTCGTTTTCGTTCACTTGGCCATTTTCACATTGCCCTGATAATCCAAGGAGACGCCGGCTTTCTTACCGTCCTTCATCGCGGTACCGCGCCAAACGCCCTGTCCATCAAGCTTGAGACCGGTCAGGTTCTTGTAGCCGGCGTCCTCGATGCGGGATTTCGCCTGTCCTTCGGTAAAGCTGTTCTTACCCGCAACCGGGGCGCCAGGATTTTGTTCGGTCTTGATGGCGGGCGTGGTCTGCGTTGTGCTGGGCGTTTGGCTCTGGGCAAAGGCGCCTGATGCGGCCAGCAGAAGACCGGCAGAGAGGACGGTGATTTTATTCATCATGGTGTTCTCCGATTAAGCACAGTCGCAACATTCAAAAATGTGTTTTGTTCCGGGGATTTCTTTGTTGACCGCTAGGCTTGAAAGCATCCGCGCCTGCACCGCCGCGTGCGACCGATGCGACCGTCATCGATCATTCGACGAGCTACGCCCGCGTCGGTCTCGCCGCATTCATGGCGGAGCCTCCGCGCATCAATTCGCGACGCATTCAGCCGGACATTGATCGTTGACGGCAGATGGAACACTCGGCGGCGTCGGAAGTTCAGGCGTCATCACAGGGAAAACGCGATGCGCCAGCCATTATACTTCACTCGTCGATCGGTCCTCGCCGCAGCGACCGCGACGCTGGCATCATCCGTGTTTCCTGCATCAGTTCAGCCGGCATTGAAGGGAAAGGTCGCCATGCAAGATCCCACCACCAAATATCCCAAGCCACCATTCGAAAAGCAGAAGCAGCCATTCCCTGGCCTCGCAAACAAGATGAACCCCAAGCCTGATCACGGAGAGACTTCCTACAAAGGTTCCGGGCGGCTCGCGGGTCGAAAGGCGCTGATCACCGGCGGAGATTCCGGCATGGGCCGTGCAGCGGCCATTGCATACGCACGCGAGGGTGCCGACGTCGCGATCAACTACCTGCCTGACGAAGAGGCGGACGCGAAGGAAATCATTGCCCTGATCGAAAAGGAGGGCCGAAAGGGGATCGCGCTTCCGGGAGACCTCCGCGATGAGGCGTTCTGCGAAAAGCTGATCGAGGACGCCGTGTCGGCGCTTGGCGGCCTTGATATCCTGGTCAGCAATGCCGGGCGGCAGCAAGAAGCCGGGAAACTGACGGACATTACGACCGAGGCCTTTGACGCGACAATCAAGACGAACGTTTACGCGATGTTCTGGCTGACAAGGACTGCGCTGAAGCATCTTGAGCCGGGGTCTGCGATCATCGTGACGACATCGGAACAGGCCTACGATCCGTCGGCAGATCTGGTCGATTATGCGATGACAAAGGCCGCTGGAATGAACTTCGTGAAGTCAATGGCCAAGCAGCTGGGACCGAAAGGTATCAGGGTCAACGGCGTGGCACCCGGCCCCATCTGGACGCCGCTGCAGGTGTCCGGCGGGGCGACGATGGAAAAACTCGTCCAGTTTGGCGGCAAGACGCCGCTGGGTCGACCGGGCCAGCCCGCGGAGTTGGCGTCCATCTACGTTCAGCTTGCGGATCCAAGCGCCAGTTATGCCACCGGCCAGATCTATGGCGCCGCAGGCGGGAGTGGCCAACCCTGAGGCTGCCAGGCACGAGACCGCTCGGTCTTCCCGCACGACGGTCGTGGGCGGACCCGCGCGTGGGCGAAACTGTCGGAAAATGGCCTCGGTAAAACGCGCCTGCCGTATGAGAAGGCTGATGGTTAGGGCCTGGGCGTTCCACTCAGGCCGGGTCGCCTTTCAGCTGCCAGAGCCCACGAAGGATTGCATGATCCGGCCAGCTTATATAAGCTTCCATCCGTCGCGAAAATCGACTGCCGGTTCAGGCGGTCGCAGATAAGTCTGCCAGGACACTTTTCTGGCTGCACCAGCGTCTCCCGAAGCAAGATCAATTTGCAGGAGCGCTTGCATGCGTCATTCCATCACGATTATCGGTGCCGGCCTTGCCGGTCTGACCCTCGCACGCATTCTTCATCTTCACTCCATTCCGGCCACCATTTACGAAGCCGAGCCGTCCGCGAGCGCCCGTCCGCAGGGTGGCTTGCTGGACATTCACGATGACGACGGTCAGATAGCCCTGAAGGCTGCGGGGCTTTATGAAGCATTCCTCGACCTGGTCCGCCCCGGAGAAGATGCCAAGCGCATTGTCGATCGAAACGGCGCGCTTCTGTTCGATCATCCCGGACATGGATCTACCACACGCCCGGAAATCAAGCGGGGCGATCTGCGCAGGATACTCATCAATTCCATCCCCGCGAACGCGATCAAGTGGGGGCACAAACTGGCGTCTATTGCGCCTCTTGCGGGCAGGCGCTATCGAGCAACATTTGCAAATGCGGTAAGCGTGGAGACCGATATCCTCGTGGGGGCGGACGGTGCGTGGTCGAAGGTTCGCCCCATTCTTTCCGATGCCGAGCCCGTTTACAGCGGAATTTCATTCATTGAAACGATACTGTTTGATGGCGACAAGCGGTTTCATGCGAGCGCTGAATTCATTGGCAAAGGTACGCTCATGGCGGTCTCGCCCGGTCAGGGCATCCTCGCCCATCGGCATGTGAATGGGACGCTTCACACCTATATTGCCCTGCGCAAACCCGAAGAATGGCTGAAATCCATGGACGTGAGCGATTCCAGGGCGGCCTTGGCTCAGATCGCCGCCGAATTCGAAGATTGGGGCGCGCCCCTGCTTGCGTTGGTGACCCGGAGCGACACCGTGCCCCTGTTCCGTCCGATATACGCATTGCCGGTCGAGCACCGCTGGACGCGCAGGTCGGGGGTGACGTTACTGGGCGATGCGGCGCATCTCATGTCTCCCTTTGCCGGCGAAGGCGCAAATCTGGCCTTGTATGACGGGTTCCAATTGGCCGAGGCGCTCATCTCGTTGCCGAATGATCCCGAAGCGGCGCTCACGGTCTATGAGCAGGACCTGTTTCCGCGAAGTGCGCGGATCGCAGGTCTGACCGCTCGAAACCTGAGCCTGTTCTTCGGTCCCGAGTCCCCCGCAAGTGTCGTCGACCTGTTTCGCCAGCACCTTGCCTAGGTGACCGACTCATAAGATCGAGCGAGCCATAGACGGGGCCACATCGAATCAGGTTGAATTGGAGCGGGGCGCTTTGAGCCGATCCAAGCCAGCGATGAGATCGCTGAACCGATCTCCCTGCACGTTCACATGCCGCTTCAGGTGCTCGCGCGCCGCATCTTCGTCGCCGCCGATGATCGCGTCCACGATCATCTTGTGTTCTTCGAACGAAACCTTCATGCGATTGCGTACCCGCAACTGGAGCCGCCGGTAGGGTCTGAGCCGCCGATGCAGTGCGACGCACTGGTCCTTCAGGAAGCTGCTGTGGCTCGCCTGGTAGATGACGTGGTGGAACACCTCGTTCTCATAGTAGTAGCCGTCCGTGTCCTCGCTGAGCGCTGCTTCGCCGCATCGCTGATGTGCAGCGGTGAGAAGTTGACGGTCCTCGTTTGAATGCCTCCGCGCAGCAAACGCCCCGGCCATGCCTTCAAGCTCTGCCATGACCTCGAACATTTCCAGCACATATTGCGGCCCCGGATCAACGACGATCGCGCCGCGCCGTGGCCGGATCTCGACAAGGCCAATGGCGCTCAATTGCATCAGTGCTTCACGGATCGGTGTGCGCGACACGCCGTAGCGGTTGGCAAGCTGTGTTTCATCAAGACGCTCACCCGGCTCGTATTCACCTGTCACGATGCCGTTTTCGATCTGATCGCGCAGTTTTTGAAACGTATTCCTGTCGTTCACACCGCTCTCCGCGTACAGGTTATGAATTCTTGTATACAAGATTGTTGACATTGTACGCAAGATGACTTCAACTTTCCCCCTGTCCGGCGGGGAGGCCGGTCGCTAGGAGGAAATCCATGAAAAAGCTTAAGCGCATGCTGCGGCTCGGCGCAATCGTCGCAGCCGGCTCGCTCGGGGCAGTCGCTGCCCATGCCGAGACCGTCCTGAAGGCGTCGCACCAGTTTCCCGGAGGCAAGGGTGACATTCGCGACGAGATGGTGCAGATGATCGCACGCGACGTCGCGGCGGCCAATGTCGGGCTGACCATCCAGGTCTTTCCCGGATCGTCTCTCTATAAGCCCAACGACCAGTGGAACGCGCTAACGCGCGGGCTGCTCGACATGACGTCTTTCCCGCTGGACTACGCTTCGGGGCGCCACCCGGAATTTTCCGCGACGCTGATGCCGGGGCTCGTCGGCAATTTCGACCGCGCCATGCGGCTCAATTCGTCGCCCTTCATGCAGGACATCAAGAAGATCATTGAGGACCAGGGCGCAATGGTGATTTCCGATGCCTGGCTCTCAGGCGCCTTCGCCTCCAAAAAGGATTGCATCACGGCGCCGCCGACGATCAAGGGACAGGTGATCCGCGCTGCTGGCCCGGCATTCGAGGAAATGCTGGCCGCGGCGGGGGCTTCCATTGCCTCCATGCCGTCGTCCGAAATCTACAGCGGCATGCAGACGGGCGTGCTGGACGCCGCCAACACTTCGTCGGCAAGTTTCGTGTCCTACCGGCTTTACGAACAGGCGAAATGCCTGACGGCGCCGGGCCAGAACGCGCTCTGGTTCATGTACGAGCCGGTTCTGATCTCCAAGAAGACCTATGACAAGCTGACGCCCGAGCAGCAGAAGGCCATTCTCGAGGCTGGCAAGAAGGCCGAAGCCTTCTTCAACACGGAAGTCCGCAAGGGCGACCAGCTGATGATCGACACCTACAAGAAGGCGGGCGTCAAGGTCGTCGAAATGTCGAAGGAGGATTACGACGCCTGGCTCGAAATCGCAAAGCAGTCGGCTTACAAGAACTTCGCAGCCAAGGTGCCGAACGGTCAGAAACTGATCGACGAGGCGCTTGCCGTGAAGTGATGCGGTCATCACGGGCGGCCCGAGCGGCCGCCCACTCTTCCAGAAGCTGGGGTTGCACAAATGGTAAAGGCCTATATCCGGGCCATCGGCCAGCTGTCGAAGCTGCTCGCCCTGATCTCGACCGGATTGCTCATCGCTTCCATGCTGGTGGTCTGCCAGATGATCCTGCTGCGCTACGTGTTTGCGTGGCCGACGATCTGGCAGACGGATTTCGTGGTCTTTTCGGCCACCGCCGCCATCTTCCTTGGCGCGCCCTATGTCCTCCTGACCGGCGGACATGTCGGCGTCGACGTCATTGAAATGATGGTCGGCGACGAGGCCAGGAAGCGCCTGCGCATCGTCGGCAGCCTTTTCGGCCTCTTCTTCTGTCTGATCATGCTGGTCGCCGGCTGGATCCAGTTCTACGACGCCTGGGAGGGTAACTGGAAACATTCGAGCGTCTGGGCGCCGCCGCTCTGGGTGCCGCTGCTGACGCTGCCGATCGGCTTCGGGCTTCTGTGCCTGCAATATGTGGCGAAGATCCTCGCCGACCTGACCGGCCTTGCCGTTGGGCCCGCGCCTGAAAGCCATTCCGTCCAGCCAACTGATGCCGCCAGCGCCAGGGAGAGCCTGCCATGAGCCCGACGATTGCCGGAATCCTGATGATTCTCTCGCTGTTCGTGCTGCTCGGCACCGGCATGCCGATCGCCTTCGCGCTGGGTCTCGCGGCCGTTGCCGCCCTCTTCCTGCAAAGCGGCATGGACATATTCTATGTGCTTGGCGACACGATGTTTTCGGGCATAGCCAATCTCGCCTATGTGTCGATCCCGATGTTCGTGCTGATGGGGGCGGCGGTTGCCTCCTCACCTGCGGGCTCGGACCTTTACACTGCGCTCGACCGCTGGCTGAACCGTGTTCCCGGCGGCCTGGTTCTTTCGAATATCGGGGCTTGCGCGATCTTTTCGGGCATGACCGGTTCGTCGCCCGCAACCTGTGCCGCCATCGGCAAGATGGGCATTCCGGAGATGATCAATCGCGGCTATCCGAATTCAGTGGCGACGGGATCGATCGCAGCCGGCGGCACGCTCGGCATCCTCATTCCGCCCTCCGTCACGCTGATCGTTTACGGCATTTCGACCGAGACCTCGATCGGACGGCTCTTCATGGCTGGCGTCATTCCCGGCGTCATGCTGACGGCGATGTTCATGGCCTGGGCGGTCTTCGACTGCAAACGCAAGGGCTATGTCTTCGACGCTGCGGGCCTGCGCTACACGATGAAGGAGCGCTTGGCCACGCTGCCGCGCATCCTGCCCTTCCTGGTCATCATCGCCGGCACGCTCTATGTGCTCTACGGCGGCATTGCCACACCCTCGGAAGCCGCCGGCGCCGGCGCCATGCTGACGCTTCTGGTCGTCGTCATCGCCTACCGACTGTTCAAGTTCAAACCGGTCGCCCATATCTTCTCCTCGGCGATGCGCGAGAGCGTGATGATCATGATGATCATGGCGGCGGCCGAGCTTTTCGCCTTCGCGCTGTCCTCGCTCTACATAACACAGTCGATCGCCACCTTCATCGCGGACCTTGAGGTCAATCGCTGGGTTCTGCTGGCGATCATCAATGTCTTCCTGCTCGTCTGCGGCATGTTCCTGCCGCCCGTCGCCGTCATCGTCATGACCGCGCCGATGCTCTTCCCGATCATCACCCAGGCCGGCTTCGACCCCTACTGGTTCGCCATCATCCTGACCATCAACATGGAGGTGGGGCTGATCACGCCGCCGATCGGGCTCAACCTTTTCGTCATTAACGCGATAGCGCCGAAAATTCCCACCCGCGACATTCTGTGGGGGGCCCTGCCCTATGTCATCGTCATGTTCATCGCCATATTGATCCTGTGCATCTTCCCGGGCATTGCCACCTGGCTGCCCAACCAAATGCTGGGAGCCCCCTGATGAATACCACCTCCTTCTTTGGCGACATGTTGCAGACGATCGCCGAGCGCGGACGCAAGCTTCTGTCGACGACCACGCGCGCCGACAGCGCCGATCCGGTCGGCGCGATGGCAACGCTGTGCGAAGCCCTGTTATCCAGCCGGGGCGAGGCCTCCGGGATGGCGCTCGCCAACGATATCCTGACCGACTGGCGACGGCTCGACGCGGATCGCCAGCGCGAATTCATGCTGATGCTGTTGCAGCGCTTCGGCGCAAATAGCGAAAGGCTGGGAAAGGCGATAGACGCCTATCGCAAGGAGCCGACGCCGAAGGCGCTTCTGGAACTGCATGTCGCCGCCGAACCGCGCCGGCAGGAGCTGATCCGGCGGTTCAATCTCGCGCCGAACGGGATCGCGACGCTGGTCAGGATGCGCGAGACCCTGCTGAAGCTCAAGGAAGAGGCCCCGGACCTCGAGGCGGTAGATGCCGATTTCGCGCATCTCTTCTCCTCCTGGTTCAATCGCGGCTTTCTGATGCTGAAGCCGATCAGCTGGTCGACGCCGGCCGACATTCTGGAAAAGATCATCCGCTACGAGGCCGTGCACCACATCGGCGGCTGGGACGAACTCAGGCTTAGGCTCGCGCCCGAGGACCGGCGCTGCTTCGCCTTCTTCCATCCGCAGCTCGCCGATGATCCGCTGATCTTCGTCGAGGTGGCGTTGACCCGCGACATGCCGGCCAATATCGCCGATCTTCTGAAGGAAGATCGGGTGCCGATCCGCGCCGAGGAGGCGACGACTGCAGTCTTCTATTCGATTTCCAATTGCCAGGACGGGTTGCGCGGCGTCTCCTTCGGCAATTTCCTCATCAAGCAGGTGGTCGAGGACCTGAAGCGCGACCTTCCGAAGCTCGACACATTCGTGACGCTATCGCCGGTACCGGGCTTCGCCCGCTGGCTCGATGCCGAGCGCCGTAACGAAGCCTCGGAATGGCTTGCGCCTGCCGACCGCGCGAAACTGGAAGCATTGGACACGCCCGGCTGGGCGGATGACACGGAAAACGCCGCCCGGCTGCAGCCGATCGTCACGGCAGCGGCGGCCTGGTATTTCCTGAAAGGCCGCGACGGACGCGGCCGCGTCATCGATCCCGTCGCCCGCTTCCATCTCGGCAACGGCGCGCGGCTGGAGCGGATCAATTTCCTCGGCGACCGGTCGCCGCGCGCGCTCAAACAGTCCCATGGGCTGATGGTCAACTATCTCTACAAGCACGACGACATCGAGAAGAATCACGAGGCGTTTGCGGCGCGCAATGAAGTCGCCGCCGCCTCGCAGATCAGGAAACTGGTTCCCACCGAACGCCCCGGCCGCAGCCTGCTTGCGCTTGCGGCGGGTGGCGCTGCGGAAGACCAGAAAGACAAAAAGAACAAGGAGTTCAGCGCATGAGCAACCATCTCTTCGACGCCATCCGCGCCGGCATCACGCCGGAGGCGCCGTTCATCGAGACGGCCAGCGGCGAAGCGTGGACCTATGGCGACATGCTGGCGATTTCAGGCCGGCTTGCCGGAACGCTGGTGAAGCTCGGCGTCACCCCCGGCGACCGCGTGGCCGTGCAGGTGGAAAAGAGCGCCGAGGCGCTGATGCTCTATCTCGCCTGCGTGCGGGCTGGCGCGATCTATCTGCCGCTGAACACCGCCTACACGCTCAACGAGCTCGAATATTTCATCGGCGATGCCGAGCCGCGCCTCGTCGTCTGCACGCCACAGGCAAAGGCCGGGCTGGAGCCGATTGCGACGGCGAAGGGTGCGCGCGTCGAAACCATGGACGAAACGGGCGCCGGAAGCCTGATGGCGGCAGCGGAGGGCGTGCCGGTGAGCTTCGAGGACGTGGCGCGCGGTCCGGACGATCTGGCCGCGATCCTCTACACATCCGGCACGACGGGCCGCTCCAAGGGCGCGATGCTGTCCCATGACAACCTGCTCTCCAACGCGAAGACGCTGTGCGAGTACTGGCGCTTTACGAGCGCCGACCGGCTGATCCATGCGTTGCCGATCTTCCATACGCACGGTCTGTTCGTCGCCTCCAACGTCATCCTGCTCTCCGGCGCGTCGATGGTCTTCCTGCCGAAATTCGACGCCGACCAGGTACTTTCACTGATGGACAAGGCGACCGTCATGATGGGCGTGCCGACCTTCTATGTCCGGCTCGTCCAGAGCCCGGCGCTCACGCCGGAAAAAACCGCCAACATGCGGCTCTTCGTCTCCGGTTCGGCCCCGCTCTTGGCCGAAACGCATCGCCAGTTCGAGGCCATGACCGGGCATCGCATTCTCGAGCGCTACGGCATGACAGAGACCAACATGAACACGTCCAACCCTTACGACGGCGACCGTGTTGCCGGCACGGTGGGCTTCCCGTTGCCGGGCGTGTCGCTGCGTGTCACAGATCCCGAGACCGGCAAGCCGATCGCCGATGGCGAGACCGGCATGATCGAGGTAAAGGGCCCGAACGTCTTCAAGGGCTATTGGCGCATGCCGGAAAAGACGGCGAGCGAATTCCGCCCCGATGGTTTCTTCATCACCGGTGACCTCGGGATGATCGACGAGCACGGCTATGTCCATATTGTCGGGCGCGGCAAGGACCTGGTGATCTCCGGCGGCTACAACATCTATCCGAAGGAAGTCGAAACCGAGATCGACCAGTTGCCTGGCGTCTTCGAAAGCGCCGTCATCGGTGTGGCGCATCCGGATTTCGGCGAAGGGGTGACCGCCGCCGTCGTGATGAAACCCGGCGCTTCGCTGACGGAAGCCGAGGTGCTTGCCGCGCTCAACGATCGGCTTGCCCGCTACAAACAACCCAAGCGCGTCATCTTCGTCGACGACCTGCCGCGAAACACGATGGGCAAGGTGCAGAAGAACATCCTGCGCCAGACCTACGCCGACCTCTATCAGGCGTAGGGCATGACGGGCGGCCGACAGGCCGCTTCGTGACATTCGCGTTTTATCGAATGCGCCATCTCGGAGGAGGAGCTGGCGCAGCAGCAACCGTATGTTCAAATGGGAGGAATAAATGCTTCGGACCAAACTTGCAGTCACGGCGGCGCTGGCAACCGCACTGGTCTCCACGACGGCGCTTGCGCGTGTGACGTCTTTCGAAATCCTGTCGCAAAAGCCGGTCTTTGACGGAAAGAGCTTCGGCAAGATCGGCACCTATGAGCGCATCGACGCCAAGGCGAGCTTTGCCGTCGACCCCAAATCCCCTCGCCTTTCCGGCATTGTCGATCTCGACAAAGCGCCGGTCAACAAGGCGGGCGAAGTGGAATTCAGCACTGAAGTCACGATCCTTCGCCCGACCGACGCTACGCATGGCTCCGGCCTCATGCTCTATGAAGTGCCCAATCGCGGCCGCAACCTGAGCTTCACTCTGTTGAACCTTGCCGACACAGTCGGCATGCCCTCAAAGGCCGCAGACGCCGGCGACGGTTTCCTGATGGATCGTGGCGACACCGTTGTCTGGTCGGGCTGGCAGACGGATCTTCCCGCAGATCTTCTCAATCTCGACCTGCCGAAGCTGCCCGATGTTACAGGCATCTCGCGCGAACAGTTCATCTTCGACAAGCCCGGCGCGACCGGCAAGGGCACGCTCACCTATCCGGCGGCGTCCATGGACCCGGCAAGCGCCAAGCTGACGGTGCGCGAGAAGGAGGGCGACGCACCTTCCACGCCGGAAGGACTTTCCTTCAAGTTCGTCAGCCCGACGGAAATCGAGATCAACCGTCCGGCCAACATGGATGCCGGCGCGATCTACGACTTCGTCTATACGGCAAAGGACGCTGTGCCTGCGGGCCTCGCCTTCGTGGCGACCAGCGACCTCAACTCGTTTCTTCGGGGCAATGTCGGCCATGACGCCAAGAGCCCGCTTACCGGCATCAAGCACACGGTGGCGCTCGGGATTTCGCAATCCGGCCGCTTCCTGCGCGACCTCATCTATCAGGGCTTCAACGCCGACGAAAAGGGCGCCAAGGTCTTCGACGGGGCGATGGCCCATATCGCCGGTTCGCGCAAGACCTTCACCAACTATGCCTTTGCCCAGCCCGGCCGTTTCTCGCGCCAGCACGAGGATCATGATTTTCCGGGCGACCAGTTCCCCTTCACCTATGCGAAAACCAAGGATGGGCTGACCGGCAAGGAAGGCTCCATCCTCGACAAATGTGAGGCGAACGACACCTGCCCGAAGATCATGCATACCGACACGTCAACGGAATTCTGGCAGGCGCGCGCCTCGCTGGTCTCGACCTCGACCGACGACAAGCCGCTGACCATGCCGGACAATGTGCGGCTCTATTTCATCGCCGGCGCGCCGCATTTCAACGGCTGGGCCACCACCTCGAAGAAGGACCCGGTCTGCACCTATCCGACCAATCCGCTGAGCGCCTCGCCGATCATGCGGGCGCTCTATGTCGCGATGGCAGATTGGGTCACCGCGGGGAAGGCGCCGCCGGCCAGCCGCTATCCGAGCCTTTCGGACGGCACGCTGGAGCCGCTTGCCGACTTCAAGATGGTCAAGCTCGACGGCACGGCGCCGAAGCCCGCCTACAACCATCTGGCCGTCATGGATTACTCCCAGAACCCGCCGGTGCGCGGCAAGGAATATCCGGCCTTCGTGCCGAAGCTGGACGGGAACGGCAATCCGGAGGGCGGCGTCGATCTGCCTTACGTTGCAGCACCGCTCGGCACCTATGCCGGCTGGAACCTGCGCGCCGACGGCTATGCGGAAGGCGAGCTTTGCAGCCTGTCCGGCCTCTTCGTGCCCTTCGCCAAGTCCGGCGACGCGGACGGCCGCAAGTCGATCAAGGATCGCTATGCCAACCGGGACGCCTATCTCGATGCGGTGGCAAAGGCCGCGAACTCTCTGGTAGAGGGCAAACTCATGCTTCCAGCGGATACCGGGTTTGTCCTCAAGAAAGCCAAAGAGGCGAGTGAGCAGACATTCCAGTAGGAGACGCCAATCGATAGGGTCTGCGGTATGCACCGGTCGTTACTCGATATGGGAGGCTCTGAACGAGCGCTGCCCTGCTTCGGCGAGCGACTATGCTGCCCTGGGCAGTTCAACTGCTTCCCGGACATCTGCAGACCTATTCGCCGCAAATACGGCGGCGTCCGGGATCAAGAATTGTGCCTCGCGCGTTCGCGGTCTCGCGACGCGACGACGCCATCGTCAACGAAATCTTCCGCATCCAGTCTCAGCGTTTGATGCTCAGTCATCTCGATTCTTCACGTTTCCCGCCTGCAAATCGAGCATCGGCGCGGTGCCACCAGCCCACCAGTCCTTACGGTCGGTCAACTTGCCGGCCGCCCGCTGGCTTTTCGTGACGTCCGCATGCCAGCCGTACAGCCATGCACTAGGATCGTTGCCCTTGGCAAAAAGGCGAGACGAAGGGCCACCAGCTTTTCAACACGCGTCGACTTCGGATCGTTGATCGGCGTGATCGCATCGGAAAGCGCGGTCGGCCAGCCACCCCATACCCATGCCGATGAACCTCGCAGGCAGGGCCCTTGCTGGTCAGCCGGAAAAGATCCGCTCCGTCCCATGATTGACAGCAGTGCAGTTCGTCAATTATAGGCGAGGTACGGTAATGGATTCTGCCGGGCATCAAGCCGAACCGCTTCCTTGACGAAGCTGATGACTCCTACTCAACGCGAACCACGCGAAGGAGTAGAGTCGTGTCCAGAAATGTTCCTGCCTTTTCCTCACATTCGACCCTTGACGGAGCGTCTTTCGCATGACGCCCGAATCCTTGTTTGGCCTTCGTCTTCAACAGGCCCGGAGCCTTGTGAAATGGGTGGGCGTCGTCGTTCCGATGGCGGCTGTCGTGGGGTCGCTTGTCGCCCTGTTTCTCTGGAGCCTTGATCGGGCAACGGAACTGCGTTTCACCTTTCCCTGGCTGATCTTCTGCATGCCGATCGCTGGTTTTGCCATGGTCTGGGCTTATGGCCGCTTCGGCAAGTCCGCCGAGGGTGGCAATAATCTGATCGTCGACCAGATCCACGAACCGGGCGGCGGCGTCCCGCTCCGCATGGCCCCGTTCATTGTCATCACCACGGTCCTCACGCATCTCGTTGGCGGCTCAGCCGGACGGGAGGGGACAGCCGTGCAACTTGGCGGCAGCCTTGCGAGCGCTTTCGGGAAGCTGTTCAAGCTGACGCCGGCAGACACCCGCATTCTCCTCATGGCGGGGATTGCGGCGGGCTTCGGGGCTGTCTTCGGCACGCCCATTGCGGGCGCCGTGTTTGCGCTCGAAGTTCTGACGATCGGCCGTATGCAATACGAGGCGCTGCTGCCTGCGCTTCTGGCCGCTGTTATAGCGGACTGGACGTGCCACGCCTGGGGGATCAGCCACGTTCACTATCCGATTTCCTATCTCGGCGGGGCTGGAGAGGGCGTCGGATTTCATCTTGATGCATTGCTGATGGTCAAGGTCGCAATCGCAGGTGTTGCTTTCGGTGTGGCCGCCCACCTGTTCGCCGAACTCTCGCATCTTGCCTCGGCCGGATACAAGGCAATCCTTTCCTATGCCCCGCTTCGGCCTGTCCTTGCGAGCGTCATATTGATTGGACTGACCTATGCGCTTGGAACCCGGGAATATCTCGGCCTCGGCGTATGGTCCCCCAACCCGAACGACGTGACGATCCTCAGTTTCTTCCGCCCGGATCATATCGACTATTGGAGTTGGGCGTGGAAGGGGCTTTTCACCATCATCACCTTGAGCGCAGGCTTCAAGGGAGGCGAGGTCACCCCGCTCTTTTTCATTGGGGCGGCACTCGGCAGCGCTCTGGCGGGCGTTCTCGGCGCGCCACCGGACCTGATGGCGGGTCTTGGCTTCGTCGCCGTCTTTGCAGGCGCGACCAACACGCCGCTTGCCTGCATGATCATGGGCATCGAACTCTTCGGCGCGACGCATTCCGTCTACATCGCCGTTGCCTGCTTCGTCGCCTATCTCTTCAGCGGGCATTCCGGCATCTACCTGTCGCAGCGCATCGGCGTCCCCAAATCGGCCGCCGCCAATGACATCCCGCCTGATATCGCGCTCCGGCATGTGCGCGACATCAAGGGCCCGGGGCTGGGCGACTTCATCGGAAGCATTCGCCTCAGCGCCGTCACCTCTTCCGTCAACACACTCGAAAGGTCTCAAACCATGACGCAAACCCTGCTTTCCTCGCGCGAAATCGGCATGGTCCGCATTTACATGAAACCGCGCGAGAAGACGCCGGGCAAGGGCTCATGGTTCTCTGCCAAGCCGCTTTACCGGGAGCTTGTCATGCAGGCCAAGGCTCACGGCATCATGAACGCCATCGCCCATCACACGCATTTCGGCTACTCGAACCATGGCAAGGTTCAGGATGAGGGCTTCGAAATGCCCAACCCGGAACTCACCATGTGTGTGGAACTGATCGCCGAGCGCGACAAGCTGGAAGATTTCTGCCGGACCCATAGCGGTCTGTTGAAGCAGAAAGTCATCATCTACAAGCATATCGAGCATTGGGATGTCAGCGGTCAGCGTATTCTCGCCGACGAGGGCCTTAAGATGGTCGCATCGTGAAGGCGGTCGACAGTAACGTCAGCGTCGACTTCAGCGGACCGAAAAGAACGCAAGGCGGCTTCATGAATCTGCAGACGCGAATGCGCCGCGGCGCATTGCCGGGTGGATGACGGAATCGGGCTAGGACTTCCCATGCGCTATGAACCTGGAATGCAGATCTTCTTCGACGTCATTGGTAAAGGCACCACAATCATTTTCCGGGGCCGCGTTTTCAGTCTATCCGGACCCTTCGAAAGCCAGGACGCGGCGATCGCTGCTGGCGAGCAGAAATGCCGTGAACTGGGATGGGACGATCGGGCAGCCCATCGGACCGAGACGAGTGTGGACAACTGAAACGGGAGGGTGGAATGGCGCGCTCTTTCATGTTGTCGAGTCTGGTTGAAAGTCGCATCATCGCCATCGGTTACGCGATCTGTTTCTTTGTCGTGGCTGCGACTTTTCTCTTCTTCCAGGCGCGTCAGCAGAGCGTGGCGCTGGAAGCTGCCGTGAAGTGAAACGGACGCTTTGAAAATTGGCTTTCGGCGCCTGAAGAACTGAAGACTGAAAGAGCAGGCCGCATAAACTGGAGTCTGCTCTCTGTTTGTAACGTGTTGATCGCAGTGAGGCCAAATCAGCGCCAGTTGCTGGCACTGAGTTATGGGCCGGGCACGAGTTCCCGGCCGACACGGTTCGGCTTTACCCCTTCGGTGCCAGAACGAAATCGTGCTTTACATCCCAGAATTCACCGTCGAAGCCATAGGTCTGCGCCCTTGCCGGGTCGTTCGTCTTGTCGAACTTCGCCAGCAGGCTTTCCTTCACCCCGAAGACCGCATCCGAGTTGATATACGGATCATCCGGATCGAAGATATGCGTCGTCAGGGTCTCGAAACCGTCGGCCTTGATGATGTAGTGCAGGTGCGCCGGACGATAGGGATGGCGGCCGAGTGCCACCAGCAGCTGGCCGACCGGGCCGTCATTGGGGATCGGATAGAATTTTGGCTTCACGGCCCGGAACCAGTAGCGGCCGTCCGCACCCGTCGTGAACATGCCGCGCAGGTTGAAGTCGGGCTGCAGGCCCTTCTGCTGGACGTCATAGAAGCCTTCGTCATTGGCCTGCCAGACATCGATGACCGCCCCTTCGATCGGGTTGCCCTTCGTGTCGAGGATGCGGCCTTCGATGTACATGTCCTCGCCCTTCTGGTCGAGGCAAATATTGGCGCCCATCTCCATCATGGGCGCGCCATCGACGTGGAAGGGACCGAGCACGGTCGATTCCGAGGCACCCGACGGCTTGCGGTTGTTGATCGCATCCACCAGCATCGAGACGCCGAGAATGTCGGACAGGAGAATATATTCCTGCCGCCATTCGTTGCAGATCTGGCCGGTCTTCGTCAGGAACATGATGGCCTCGAACCATTCGTCCTGGGTCGGCTCCAGTTCCTTCACCGCCTCATGCAGCTTGCGGGTGATGACCTCCATCACCTGCTTGAGACGCGGATTTTCAGCCTTCGCGTTTCGCCCCGTTACGACCTCGACAGAGTTCTCTTCGGAGAAAAAGCCTTTCTCATGCGCTTCCATCGTCGTCTCCTTATCTGGACAACACAGTTTTCAACACACGGCGCAGTTCGGCAGCCGGGTCGGCCACACCATTGGCCGAGCGCCATGCGACATGGTGGTCGGGACGCACGAGAAGCGCGCCGCTATCGGAAATCTCGCTGATCCGTGCCCAATCGCCGGTGAAGTCCTGCCATGGACGGCGGGGACCGATGATGTGGACATTGATCTCCAGGCCAAGTTCCGCGCCGACGGCTGCAGCCGCCTTGGCCCAGCCGGCGCCGCCCGGCCCGGTGAGAAGGCTGAACTTGCCGTGGCCGCAAAGATCGAGCGTCGAAGCCTTCGCACCGGCGTCCGAGAAGAGCCAGGCATGGGGAATGCGTGCGCCCGGCCAGCTCGTCTGCTGGAAGTGCAGGTCGGCATCCTCAGTGAATGGAGGCTCGGGCTGGCCGTCGGTCTCGACGGCGTTCGACTTGTAGCGCTGGTTCATTTCCACGCCGTGCGCGTCGAATTCGTAGACCTTGTTGGCGATGGCCTCGCGGATGGCGTTGCGTTGCGCCTCGGCTTCCGGCGTCGTGCCGCAACGGGCGTCCATGTTTTCCTGCATCTTCACCGGATCGACGGAGTCGAGCAGACCGAGCGACTTGAAGATCGGACCGAACTCGTCGATCGACTTGTTGGCGCGGGTGACGATCTGACGCGCGACCGGCGCACGTTCGGCGCTGTAGCTTTCGAGCAGGCCCATGCCGGCCTCGCCCTTGACGACCATGGCCACCTTCCAGGCCAGGTTGAAGGCATCCTGGATCGAGGTATTGGAGCCGAGACCGTTCGACGGCGGATGACGATGCGCGGCATCGCCCATGATGAAGACGCGGTCCTTCTGCAGATGCGTGGCGAACATGTTGTTCACCGTCCAGGTGCTCGTCGAGGTGATTTCGATCGGGATATCCGGGTCGCCGATCAGGTCGCGAGCGACCTTGGTGGCGAAGGCGTCGTCGACCTGCGGCGCGGGCTGGTTGATGTCATAGCCCCAGTTGATCAGCCATTCGTTCCACGGGCGCACCATGCGCACGAGGCCCATGCCGATGCCGCCGACATCGGCGCCCGGCTGCATGACCCAGTAGAGAACGGACGGACGGTGGGCGACATATTTGGTGAGATCCGCCTTGAAGACGATGTTCATGGAACCGGCCACGCCCATCTTGCCCTCGAAGGGAAGGCCGGCATGTTCGGCAACCTTGGAGTTGCTGCCGTCGGCGCCGATCAGGAACTTCGAGCGCACGGTGAATTCGGCGCCCGTCAGCCGGTCGCGGCAGGTGGTGGTGACCCCATCGGCATCCTGGACATGCGAGACATATTCCGTCGACATGCGCGGCTGGGTGCCGCGCGAACAGGCGGTGTTGAGCAGGATCGGCTCGAAATAGGTCTGCGGCAGGTCGTTCATCAGGCTCGGCGACGACAGGAGATGCTCCGCTTTGGACTTCGGATGCGTGCCCCAGCTGTACATGCGGCCGATTTCCTCGCCGGCGATCGACGTGCAGAAAACGTTGTTGCCGAGATATTCCTGCGCCGTGGCGTAGAGATAGGCCTCCTGCTCGACCTCAAGCCCGAGATCGCGGATGACCTCCATCGTGCGCTGGTTGGTAATATGCGCGCGCGGCGTATTGGCGAGCCAGCGGTAGCGGTTGATCGCCATGTTCTCGATGCCGTAGCTCGACAGCAGCGCCGCCGTCGCCCCGCCCGCCGGACCCATGCCGACAATCAGAACGTCAGTTGAATAGTTAGCCATTGAAACCTCCCTTGCGAGTATCTTGAAGAGTTTGATCCGAACCGTTCAGGACAAGCCTGCGCCGGACCGGGAAAAGCTGGATGCCGGTGCGGGCCGAAAAAAGCCCCCAGAGCCCGGCGGGCGCGAAGATCATGGTGGCGATCCCGATAAAGCCCAGAATGAGAAGATAGACCGAGCCAAAGTCGGAAAGGGTCTTCTGCAGCACGAAGAAGACGATCATCCCGACGATCGGCCCCTCGATGGTGCCGATGCCGCCGATGACCACGATGAAGAGCACATAGGCAGTCCAGTCGGTCACCGAGAAGGCCGCATCCGGCGAGATGCGCGCCTTCTGCAGATAGATCAGCGCACCGGTGATGCCGGTCACGAAGGCCGTGGTCAGGTAGACAAAAACCTTCATGCGCTGGGCGTTCACGCCGAGAGCGCGGGCGGCCGTTTCGTTGTCGCGCACGGCGGCAAGGCCGAGACCCTGGCGGGTGCGCAGGATGCGGTAGAAGAGCAGCACGGTCGCAGCCGCCAGAAGCAGCGCGAACCAGTAGGCGATGGTGTCGCTCGCCTGCGATGTCTTCATGTCAAACGTGTCCTTGAGGAAGTCGACGCCGAACATGGCCTTGCGCGCTTCGCCGGGAAGCGAGGTTCCCGTGCCGCCGCCCAGCGCCTTCCATTGTGCGACGACCAGACGGACGGCTTCCGCGATCACCCAGGTGCCGACGCCGAAATAGGCACCCTGCAGGCGGAAGGAGAAGAAGCCTGCGGGAATGGCGAGCAGCACGGCAAAAAACCCCGCCAGCAGCGTTGCCAGAAGCGGATCGACGCCGAGAAGGATCACCATGCCGAACATGGAATAGGCGCCGAAACCGACGAAAGCCTGCTGCCCGATGGACAGCAGCCCGGCATAGCCGGCCAGCAGGTTCCAGTTCTGCGCCAGCACGAGCATGGTCAGAATGAAGAAGAGGTCCTGCACGATGTCGCGGGAGACGAAGAAGGGTGCTGCGGCGGCAACGACGACCACCAGGATCGCGGCCACGCCGAACAGGCCCGAGGCACGCGTTCCGGTTTTCGTCGTCCAGGTCTGAGCTGTTGAACTCATCGCATCACCTCAATCGACTGCGCGCGGGAAGAAGCCGCGCGGCTTGAAGGCCAGCACGGCCAGGAAAGCGATGTGACCTGCGAGAATCTGCCATTCCGGGTTGATCGTCGCGCCGATCGTCTGGGCAACGCCCAGCACGACACCGCCGGCGAGCGTGCCCCAGAGCGAACCGAGCCCGCCGATGATCACCGCCTCGAAGGCGTAGATGAGACGCGAGGGACCGGCGGAGGGATCGAAATTGGCGCGGGTGCCGAGATAGAGGGCGGCAACCGTCACGACCACCATGGCAAGACCCGTCGCGGTCGCAAAGATGCGCTGTGGACGGATGCCCATCAGGCCCGCCGTGACCGGATCGTCCGAGGTTGCGCGGAAGGCGCGGCCGATCGGGGCGCGGTAGATCAGCGTGTTGAGGCCGACGATGACCACAATCGCCGAGAGGAAGGTCAGGAGCGGCATGACGCCGATATTGATCGCGCCGAGCGGAATGGTCGCGGCCTCCAGCGAGCCCAGCGGCACGCGCCGGCTGTCGGCGGCGAAGCCTTGCAGCAGCCCGTTCTGGATGATGATCGACAGCCCGAACGTGACCAGAAGCGGCGGCAGGATATCCTTGCCGAGCGTCCGGTTGAGGAGGAAATATTGCAGCAGCCAGCCGGCACAGAACATCAGCGGTGCTGCAATCAGCGCCGAGACGAACGGGTTGAGACCGAGCATCGAGGTGATGGTCAGGATCGCGAAGGCGGCGAAGATGATGAGATCGCCATGGGCGAGGTTCACCAGCCGCATGATGCCGAACACGATGCTGAGTCCCGCGGCAAAAAGCGCGTAGAGACCGCCGAGCAGGATGCCCTGGACCAGCGTATCAATGATGTTCATGGACGCCTGCTCCGAAATAGGCCGCGTGGATCGCCTCGCGCGAGACCTCCGACGACCGGCCAGACAATGTGATGCGGCCTTCCATCATGCAGTAGACCCGATCCGCGACCTTCAGCGCGTGGCCGATGTCCTGCTCGACGATGACGATGGAGGCGCCGGACGCTTTGATCTGCGGAAACGCCGCGTAGATATCCTTGATGACCACGGGCGCGAGCCCGAGGCTGATTTCGTCGCAAAGCAGAACCTTCGGATTGGACATGAGCGCCCGCCCGATGGCCACCATCTGCTGCTGGCCGCCGGACAGCGCCGTGCCCGGCGAATGGCGCCGTTCCTTCAGGATCGGAAAGAGATCGTAGATGCGGGCGAGGTTCCACGCCCCGCTGCCCTTCGTCCCATAGGCCCCGATCAGCAGATTTTCCTCGACGGTCAGCGAGGGGAAAAGCTTGCGGCCTTCCGGCACCATGGCGATGCCGCGCGTGACGATCTCGGGCGATGCGAGCGCACCGATCGGCTGGCCCTCGAACAGGATCTGCTCGGGCGCGCTGGCGAGCACGCCGGAGATCGCCCGCATCAGCGTGGTCTTGCCGGCGCCATTCGCGCCGATGACGGCCACGGTCTCGCCGGCCTCGAGCGTGATGTCGATGCCGAAAAGCGCCTGGAAGTCGCCATAGCGCGCGGTGAGCGCATGTGTCTGCAGCAGCGTCATCACACCTCCATCCCCAGATAGATTTCGCGCACTTCCTGCGAATTCATCATGTCCTGCGGCGCGCCGAGCCCGAGAACGCGGCCGAAATGCAGGACCAGCAGGCGGTCGACCACCGAATTCAGCGCATGAAGAACATGTTCGATCCAGATGACGGTGACCCCGCGGCGGTGAACGGCGCGAATGGTCTCCACGAGCACTGCACATTCGCCCTCGGTCAGACCGCCAGCGATTTCGTCAAGCAGCAACAGCTTCGGCTTGGTGGCCAGCGCACGCGCCAGCTCGAGCCGCTTACGCTGCAGGAGCGAGAGACTTCCGGCCGGCTTGTTTGCCTCGGCAATCAGACCGGTTTCGACGAGAATTTCGGCGCATTCGGACGCCACCTCGCGCTCGCCCCTCTGCTGGCCGAACGCGCCGGCCACGAGGAGATTTTCGAAGACGGTCAGCTTCTCGAAGGGTTGCGGGATCTGGAATGTCCGGCCGATCCCCGAGAGACAGCGCTGCATCGGGCTTACGCGCGTGACGTCTTCGCCGAGGAAGCGGATCGAGCCCTTGTCGGCGCCGATCGTGCCCGTGATCAGGTTGAAGAGCGTGGACTTGCCGGCGCCATTCGGACCGATAATGCCCAGCGCCTCACCTTCGGAAACCGAAAAGGTGATGCCATCGGCCACCGTCAGTGCTCCGAAGGATTTGGAAATCCCGTCAAGTTGCAGAAGTGTCATTACCCGTACCCCAAGGACATGCGAGACCGGCGGCAAGCCGCCGGCCGGCAATGAACCATCAGCTCAGCGCTTCCATCTTGCCGCCGAGCGGAACCTGCGGCGCTGTCGAATTTTCAACGACGACGAGTTCATAGGAACCGCCATCCTTGAGGCGCCACTGGCCACCCACAAGCGGGGTCTTGGCAATGTTCTTCTGCGCAAACGGCGGCAGCTTGTCGCTGCCCCAGGCCACCGGCCCGACCAGCGTATCAAGCTTGGTCTTGCCGATTTCGGCCGCAACCGCTTCGCCGTCGGTCGGATCCTCGGCACGCTTCATGACGTCAACGGCGAGTTCGAAGAGCGCGTGTGCGAAGCCGATCGGCTGCGTCCAGGGCCGGTTGGTCACCTTGGTGAATTCGGCGGCGACTTCCGCGGACGACTGGCCCGTGAGCGAGGACTTGAACGGATGCGTCGGCGTCCACCAGACTTCCGTCGACAGGTTGTGGCCGCCCTTGCCGAGCGCTTCCACCGCCTGCGGGAACAGCATGGCCTTGCCGATCGATGCGATCTTCGGCTTCAGGCCCTGCTGCTTGGCCTGATTCCAGAACGTCGTCAGATCCGGAGGGATCATGACGCCAGTCAGGATCTCGCAATTGGCCTTCTTGAAGGCGGAGATCTGCGCCGAGAAGTCGTCCGTCATGTTCTGGTAACGGCCCGGATCGGTGAGCGTATAGCCCTTCTCCTTGAGAACCGGCGGGAAGCCGACATTCGGATCGCCCCAGGCATTGCCGTCGCCGTCATTGGGGAAGAGCCCGCCGACCTGCTTGTTGGTCGCGATCTGCGACCACATGCCGGTATAGACGGCGATGACGTCTTCAAGACCCCAGAAGAAATGATAGGCGAAGTTGAAGGGCTTCCAGCTCTTCGGGTCGCCGGGATTGCCCTGCTGGCCGATGAACCAGGGCTGCCACGGCGCGACCGTCGAGATGCAGGGCACTTCCTCGCTCTCGCAGGTGGTGGAAACCGGATTGGTGGTCTCCGGTGTCGAGGCGACCAGCATCAGGTCGATCTTGTCGTTGACGATCAGTTCCTTGGCAACTTCCGCCGCGCGGTTCGGGTTCGACTGGCTGTCCTTGACGACGACCTCGAACTTGTCGCCGAAGGATTTCAGGAACGTGTCGATGACAAACTTGTCAGCCTCGCCAAAACCCGCCAGCGGCCCCGTCTGCGGGCTCACATAGCCCAGCTTGATCTTGCCGCCCTTTGCAAGTGCGGGCATTGCCAGTCCCGCAGTTCCGGCCAAAGCGCCGGCGGCTGCGGTGGTCTTCAGAAAATCGCGTCTCGTAAACATGCATCTCACTCCCTGTTGCATGATTTGAGTGTCATTGCGTCTGCTCAAGTCTCCGGCCGGTCGCCCTCCCAGGCGGCCTGCAGGAGAGCCCGGATCGACGCACGGTCGATAGGCCGGGGATTCCAGTAGGGGTTTTCAGCCGCGATATCGGCGGCGCGGTCGAGATTGGCTTCCTCGAAGCCGATGTCCTTCAGCGACAGCGGCGCGCCCAGCGACCGCGAGAAATCGTGCAGTGCCGCGCCCGGTGCCGCGCCAAAAATCTCTGCGATCGGCGCAAGCAGTTCCGGAACGGCAACGGCATTGTAGGCCGTCGTATATGGCAGCATGATCGCATGCGTCTCGGCATGCGGCGTGTCGAAGCTGCCGCCCAGCGTGTGGCAGATCTTGTGATGCAGCGCCATGCCGACCGTGCCGAGCACCGTGCCGGCCAGCCAGCAGGCATATTGCGCTTCGGCGCGCAGATCGAGATCGCCGGGCCTTTCGATGAGACCCGGCAACGACGCCTTGAAGCTGCGGAAGGACTCAACCGCCATCATGGTCGAGATCGGATTGCGATCCTTGGCGTAAAGACCTTCCATAGCGTGCGCGAGCGCGTTGAGTGCGCTGACGATCGTCATCTGTTTTGGAAGACCCACCGTCAGTTCGGGATCGTAGATCACCACATCCGGCAGGATGGCGATATCGCGGATCGTGGTCTTCCTGCCGTTCTCGGTCTGGCCAAGGATCGGCGTGACTTCCGAACCGGCATAGGTTGTCGGGATCGTGATCTGCGGCACGCCGGTGCGCAGCGCGATCGCCTTGCCCAGCCCCGTGGTCGAACCGCCGCCGAAGGAGATGACGCAATCCGCGTCGGCACGCTGAAGGGCTGCGACCGCGTCTTCCGTTACGTTGACCGGCGTGTGCATGACGGCGCCTGCAAAGGTTCCGGCGCTCAAAGCCCCGAGTTCGCCGGACAGGTGTTCGGCATCCTTTGCCTGATGCGGCGTGGACAGCACCAGCGCCCGCGATTTTCCGAGCTTGCCGACCCATTCGCCCGCGTCGCGGCGCTTGCCTGCGCCAAAGACCACCGTGGCCCGATTGGTCTGATAGACGAAATCACGGCTCATCGCAGTCCCTCCTGTCGTGTCCGCACCATGACAAAGGTGCAATCGAGTTCGCAGCGCTTCGAGCCTGTCCGGAAGCGCTTGATCAGTTCCGGCTTCACCGCAAAAAGCGGATCGGAGCCAAGCGCGGGATCATCGGCATCAAAGATATGCGTGGTGATGGTCTCGAAGCCTTCGGCAGCGATGTGAAACTGCAGATGGGCCGGACGGCGCGGCGGGAAACCGGCGCGCTTGAGCAAGGCGCCTGCGGGGCCGTCGAGCGGCACCGGGTAGCCTGCCGGCATGACAGTCCGGTAGTGGAACCTGCCTTCGGCGTCCGTGGTAAAGCGGCCACGCAGGTTGAATTCCGGCTGGTGATCCGGCTGCTGGTTTTCGTAGAAACCTTCGGAATTGGCCTGCCAGGTCGTCACCCGCGCGCCGGGGACCGGCCGTCCGTCGAGGTCCAGCACCCGGCCGGACACGCTCAGCGGCTCACCCTTGCCGTCGAGACTGATGGTCTCCCCGAGCGGACGCTCCGGCGTGTCTTCACGATAGAAGGGTCCGCGCGCGGTATTGGGCGTTGCGGCCGGAGGGCGGCGGTCATTGAGCTGTTCGACGAGCGCCGAGATGCCGAAAAGATCGGAAATCAGCATCCACTCGTCACGCCGCGCATCGCTATAGTCACCGATATCGACCAGGAGGTTCAGGAAGGCGCGCCATTCATCGCGCGAGGGACGCAGTTCGATCACCAGCGCCTGCAGATGCGATGCAAACGCGATGAGCGTTGCCGGCAGCTTGTCGCTCTGACGGTCGCCGAAACGGTCAGCGAAAACATCCGGTGTGATGGCCGCTCCGGCACCCGCCCGGTTGCGCGCTAACGTCATGGAATGCTCCTCCCGAACTCTTCCCAAGATGAAGCTAGCAGATCGTAAAATGCATTTGATGACTTCTTTCTAAAATAATATAAGCATTTGTTATGAAGATCGATGAGAAACATCTCGTGCAATTGGCGGCGGTGGTGAAGGCAGGCGGCGTGGTGGAAGGCGCGACGCTGCTGGGGCTGACCCAACCGGCAGTATCCCGGACGTTGGCGCTGCTGGAAAAGCGTGTCGGCGAGCCGCTTTTCGTCAAGGGGCGGCGTCCCCTTCAGCCGACACCTCTCGGTCGCGAGCTGGCGCAACACGGAATGGCCGTCATCGCGGCCTCCCGGAAGGCGTCGGAAGCGATCGACAGTTTCCGTCTCGGCCGTAGCGGCATGGTGCGTGTTGGTGGCACACCCTATTTCATGGACGGCCTGATCGCGGGAATGGCGGCCGATTTCCAGGCCACCCATCCCGATGTTCGTATTGAGCAAAGCTATGGCTATATCAATGACTTGAAGTCGGGTCTGACATCAGGTCAACTGGATCTCGCCATTTGTCCGATCGACCTTCTGGACGAGGGATCGGGTCTCGTGGCTCAGGAAATCCTGCCCGGTCGCAACGTGATAGCCTGCCGGGTGACGCATCCTTTGCTGATGAGCCTCAAGCTGCGGCCAGCCGCATTGATGGACTATCCCTGGGTTGCGCCGCCGCCGACCAGTCCGCTCCTCGCAGACCTGCACAGCCTGCTTTTGTCGCTGGGGGCGACGGAAGCCAGGATTCGCTATTCGGGCGGCTCGCTGATGAATGTGGTGAACTACCTCAAGGGATCTGATGCATTGACCGTGCTTCCCCATTCGACCGTGTTCTCGATGCGCAACGACCGATCCATTACGGCCCTGCCAATTCAGATCCCCCATCCGGAACGCGCGCTGGTTCTCATGCGGCATAAGGATGCGCCACGCATGCCCGCCGTCGAAAATTTCGCCAGTCACATCGCGCGCCGCTTTGAAGAGTTGAAGCATCTGATCAAACGGCATGAACAGGCTGTCGTCTGGGGCGGGTAGTCGTGGTTTCGTTGAGACCGGATTTTTCTCAGCCGCCCCCGTCTTTCCCAATTCCTTTGCGAACGCCATCCGGCCCGCGGAAACATGGGCTCACTTTCCGTGGGAACATGATTCAGCTGCCCTCGGGAGCTACCTCAGGCGCATGCCATTGCCGTCAAAAAGGAAAATCTTGTCTGCCGGGTATTTGAGATAGATCGATTGGCCACTGGCGAAGTCCCGATTGTTACGCTCCTCGATGACCAAGACCTGTCCGTGTTCGAGCACACAGTAGAGGTAATGTGTCCCACCGAGATATTCGGTGAAGTCGATGACGGCTTTCACGGAGTCGCCGGGCGTGCCAGAGACCACGATGTTTTCTGCGCGAATTCCCAAGATGACTTTTTCTCCCGGGCGGCATTCGGCAGTTGTCAATGCGGTCACGATAGTGGCGTTTCCAAACACGGCGGTGCCATCTGCCTGCCAGATCCCCTCGATCAGATTGATGCGGGGCGAGCCTATGAAGCCTGCAACGAAGATGTTGTCCGGATCCTCATAGACCTCGCGCGGCGTGCCGACCTGCTCGATGCGGCCGTCGCGCAGAATGACGATGCGGCTGGCCAGCGTCATCGCCTCTGTCTGGTCATGTGTCACATAGATCATCGTGTTGCCGAGCGTGCGATGCAGCTTGGCGATCTCGACGCGCATGGAAACGCGCAGTTCCGCATCGAGGTTGGACAGCGGCTCGTCGAAGAGGAACACATCCGGCTCGCGCACGATGGCGCGGCCGATGGCGACGCGCTGGCGTTGTCCGCCGGAGAGCTGGCCAGGGCGACGGTCCTGCAAATGGGTGATCTTGAGGATGTCCGCCGCCGCATCCACCCGCCGGGCGATCTCGTCTGCCGGTGTGCCGGCCATCTTGAGCCCGAAGCCCAGATTTTCCCGCACGGTCATGTGCGGGTAGAGAGCGTAGGACTGGAAGACCATGGCAATACCGCGCTCGGACGGATCGAGATAGGTCACGTCCCGGTCGCCGATCGAGATTTCTCCATCGGTCACATCTTCGAGGCCGGCGATCATGCGCAAGAGCGTCGACTTTCCGCAGCCGGACGGGCCGACGAAGACGATGAACTCGCCGCCCCTGATCTCCAGATCGATGCCGTGTATGACATCCAGCGCGCCGAATGTCTTGCGGATGTTTTCGAGCCGCACGCCCGCGCCGGTGCGTTCGGTGGCTTTCATCGGGGCCTCCATCATTTCGCCGGGAACCAGACGAGCATCGCGCCTGGCTCGCGATTATCCCACAGGTGATAGGGCACGAGCCGCATCTTGGCCGGCTCCGCCTCAGGCGGCGTGCTGCGATAAAGCGCGTTGCCCCAATCTTCGGTCGAGTTGCGTTGGACGTCGAGATCGAGCGCCACGGCGCCGTTCAGCTCATCCAGAACCGTCATGCTAGCGACATTCGGGGTTTCGCCGATGCGGAATGTGCTGAGATCGGCACCGTTATCGACTTCCTCGGCGCAATAGACGAGCGGACCGCGCATCAGCGAGACGCGTCCCGCATCCTGCCGGACCTTAGGATGGGCATAGAGCGGTCGAAGTGCGAGTGGCAGGTCGAGCACCACCGCGTCGCCATCGGCCCATTCCCGCTCGATCCGCGCATAGCCGTCTTCTTCGACCGACTTCAGATCGATGCGTTCACCGTTTAGAGCCAGCGTAGCACCTTCTGACCATTCCGGAATTCGTAGCGATAACGTGAAGCGCGTGGGGGCAGCCAGACCGAGGGACAGGTAAATGCTGCCCTCATACGGATAGGCCGTCTTCTGGGTGAGCTCCACCTTCGCGCTGCCGATAAGCTCGAAGCGGGCCTTGTTCTCGCCATAGAGATGCACGGCGATCTCATTATCTGACGCCGCATACATGTAGGAACCGACGGAGGCCACAAGGCGGGCGATATTCGGCGGGCAGCAGGGGCAATGGTGCCACTTCCACCGATGATGCTTGCCGGTCGATTCCAGCGGGTTGTCGTAGAAGAAGGTCTTGCCGTCCATGGCAAGACCGGTCAGTGCGCCGTTGTAGAGCGCCTGTTCCATGATGTCGGCGAAGCGGCGGTTCGGTCCGCGCCCCAGCATGCGGCTCGCCCAGAAAACGAGCGCGACGGACGCGCATGTCTCGGCATAGGCCGTCTCGTTCGGCAGGTCGTAATAGTCGGTGAAACCCTCGTTGCTCGCCGCCGGGCCGATGCCGCCGGTCACATACATCTGCTTCGTCGTCAGGTCGTCCCAGAGTGTTTCCAGGGCCGATGTCAGGCTGTCGTCGTGATATTCGGTCGCGAGGTCCGCCATGCCGGAATAGAGATACATGGCGCGTACGGCATGGCCGACGACCTTCTTCTGCTCGCGAACGGGCAGATGCGACTGACTGTATTCGTAACTGCCAAAGACATAGGTTCTGGGCTGGCGTCCGTCGCGAAGCGCCTCTTCATCGAAGAAATGCGGTTGCGTGCCACGCTCGTCGACGAAGAACTTCGACAGGTCCATATATTTGCGCTTGCCCGTCACGCGGGCGAGCTTGACCAGCGCCAGCTCGATTTCCGGATGGCCGCAATAGCCGGGCAACTGATCCGGTCCGTGGCCGAAGACGGTCAGCATGTAATCGACATAACGGCACATGATGTCGAGGAACTTGCGCTTGCCGGTCGCCTGAAAGTAGGCAACCGCCGCTTCGATCATGTGGCCGGCGCAATAAAGCTCGTGATGGTCGCGCAGGTTTGTCCAGCGGCGGCCGGGCCGAATCCGCTGGAACCAGGAATTCACATAGCCGTCCTCCTGCTGCAGCTTTTCGTAGAGATCGATGATCTCGTCGGCGCGGCGTTCGAGTTCGGGGTTCGGCTTGCGGTAGAGCGCATAGGCAATCGTTTCGATCGACTTGGCGAAATCGCTGTCCCAGAACATCTGTGTCGACACGCGAGCCTTCTGTTCGGTCTCCGGCATGGTCGGGCTCATGCTGTGGAAGGGGATCACGACGCCGGGGCTCGGCTGGTCGGGATCGATCGCCTGCAGCATGCCGGCTGCAATGCAGCGGTCGAGCAGGATCGAGGCGGTCTCGTCGCAGACGGCATCCTGCCATTTGCCCCAGAAGCCTCCGACGGAAACGGCCGGCACGGCGACGGGGCGGAATTGTTTTTGACTGTTAGTCATCGGGGATATCCTTCGGGTTATTTTACGGCGCCGGCCGTCAGGCCGCGCATGTAGTAGCGTTGCAGGAGGAGGAAGACGACGATGCAGGGAATGATCATGACCACCACGCCCGCCTGCAGCGCACCCCAGTTGATCGACCCCAACCGCCCGGCGCGCACCGCCGTCATCAGGATAGGGAGCGTGAACTTGTCGTTGCTCGACAGCAGGATGAGTGCGGCCAGGAACTCGTTCCAGGCATTGAGGAAGGCGAAGATCGCCACCGTCGCCACGCCCGGCATGACAAGCGGCAAAAGCACGCGCGTCAGCAGGCGGATATCATGCACGCCATCGACCCGTGCCGCCTCTTCAATTTCCTTCGGCACGGCATCAAATGCATTGCGCATCATGAAGACCGAGAAGGGCAGCTGCAGCGTCACGTAGATGAGGACCAGCCCGAACAGCGAATTGTTGAGGCCGAGCTTTGCGAACATGATGAAGAGCGGCGTCAGGATCGACTGGAACGGGATCATCAGCGTCGCCATCAGGAGCACGAAGAGCACGTTCTTCAGCGGGAACCGGTAGCGCGAGAAGCCGTAGCCGGCGAGCAGGCTGATGACGACCGTCAGCACCACCGTACCCAGCGACACGATCAGGGAGTTCAGCATGTGCTGCCAGATGCCGGAGCCGAACGTATCGAGCATGCGATAGGCGTCGAAGGAGATTCCGTTCATCGGCCATGGCGGCACGGGCGGGCTCGATGCCTCAGGTCCATGCCGGAACGAGGCGAGGAAGGCGACGACAAAGGGCGTGAGGAACAGCAGCGACAGGATCGAGGCGCTCCCGTGGAACGCGAAGTTACTGATAAAGCGCCGGCGTTGAAAGCCCTTGCGTGCGCTGGTCATGCCTGTTCTCCCTTGTCGCGGAGCAGCCAGAGCTGGGCGACGCTCAAGACCAGCAGGATGACGAGAACAGCGATGGAGAGCGCCGCGCCATAGCCGAGATTGAACGACACGAAGGACTGGTTGACGATGTAATAGACGATGGTGATCATCCGGTTCTGCGGCCCGCCGCTGGTCATGATGTAGAACTGGTCGAAGGCGAGGATCGAGCCGGTGACGGAGAGCACGAGCGCCAGCGCGAGTGGCTTGCGCATCAGCGGAAGCGTCAGATAGCGGAAGCGCTGCAGGCGTTTCGCCCCGTCGATGCGGCTCGCTTCAACGAGTTCCGCCGGGATCGACTGCAGGCCAGTCAGGAGAATGATCATGGTGAAGCCGGCGATCTTCCAGACGACCATGGCGATGATGGTCCAGAAGGCGAGATCGAAGGTGGCGAGCAGATTGATGCGACCGTTCGTCAGCCCCAGTCGCTCCATGAGCGGCGAGAAAAAACCGCTGTCGATATTGGCAAGCCAGGTCCAGAGCAGCGAGGCTGAGGCGAGCCCCACCACGACCGGCAGGAAGAAGAAGGTTCGGTAGACCGGCACTGCGCGGCGCTTCTGTTCAACCAGCATGGCCATCGGGAAGGCGAAGGCGAAGATGACGACCGTCACGATGGCCGTGTAATAAGCTGTGAAGCCGAGTGCGCTATAGAAACGTTCGTCGGAAAACATGCGGGTGTAATTCCGAAGGCCTATCCAGGTCGGCGCCCCGAGCAGCGGCCATTTGTGCAGGCTCATCCAGGCCGTGAACATCACAGGGAAGACGAAGAACACCAGGACCATGATCATGGCGGGGGCGACGAAGAGAAGACCCTTCAGGGCTTCCTTCCTGCGCCGGTTGGGCCTGCGCCCATTCGGCTTGTGCGTCCGTGTCCGCAAGGGCGCGGATGAGCTTGTGGCTGTCATGGCTTGAACTCGTTCGCATGTCGTCTGTATCGATGCGGGAGCCGAACATATCGGTCCGGCCCCCGCTGGGACGCGGGATCGCCCCGGGAGGACCAAGCCTTATTGCGCGTCGTCGATGATCTGCTGCATCTGCGCCTGGGCATCCGCGAAGGCCTTGTTCTCGTCGCCATAGATGGCGGCGTGGGTGAAGGCGGCCCAGGGACCGTTGGCGCTGTTGATCAGGTCGTTGAACTGCAGCGTATAGGGGGTCTTGGCGACCGCGATCGCGTCGACGCCGACCTTCATGCGCGGGTCGAGACCGGCCAGAACCTGATCGGCGAGATCGCCCCGCGTCGGCAGGCTGCCATACTTGGCCATGATCTTCTGGCCTTCCAGCGAGTAGACATATTCAAGGAACCCCTTGACCGCGTCGAGCTTCTTCGTGCCCTTGGTCACGACGAAATTGTCGCCGCCGGCAAAGGACGAGGGTTTGCCGTCGACGCTTGGGATGAGCGTAACGCCGAAATTAAGCTCTGGATGCTGGGTGATCAGCGTTCCGATGGCAAAGGCGCCGAGCGTCTGCTGGCCGATCTTCCCGCTCTGGATCGACAGGAAGTTCGCGCCGTTATCGCTCTCGGCCCCGGCAGGCACGAGGTCCTTCTTGACCATGTTGCGATAAATCTCGACGGCCTTGCGCATCTGCGGCGTATCGAGCGTCGCCTTCTTCCCGTCCGCAGACAGGATATCGGCGCCCGCGCCCCAGACGAGCGGCGTGAAGGTGAAGATCATGCAGCCGCCACAGCCGCCGCCGGAGAAGTAGAATCCATAGGTATCCTTGCCCAGCGCCCGGATCTTTTCGGCATTGGCGGTGATTTCCTCCCAGGTCTTCGGCGCCTTGTCGGGATCAAGGCCGGCCTTCTTGTAAAGGTCCTTGTTCCAGGCGAAGATCGAGGTCTCGACCGACAGCGGCAAACCGTAGATATGACCTTCGTAGGTGCCAAGGCGGACGTGCGAGGGCGAAAGCGACTTGAAATAGGGCAGGGATTTAGCCCAGCTCGTCAGGTCCTCAAGCTGGCCGGAGGCGGCAAAGGACGGCGTATAGATCAGGTCCATCGACAGCGCGTCGGGCGCCTGGCCGCCGGCGATGGCGGTTGCATATTTCTGCACCAGATCGGTCTGCGGCACCTCGGTCAGTTCGACCTTGTCCTTGTGACCTGCGTTATAGGCCTTGACCGTTTCCTTGAAGCTGTCGCCGATGCCGGACCGGACCCACATCTGGATCGTATCCGCCCAGGCGGCCGGCGCGATCAACATCGCGGCAAGCGTTGTCGTGGCAAGCAATTTTTTCATCGTACTTCCTCCCAAAAGGGCTCTCCTCAGCCCTGAAACTTCTGTCTATGGATCGTTCGGCGCGCCGCCGCAGGAGCCGCGCACCACCAGTGTGCAGGGCAGCTTGCGCCAGCCCGGTTCGAGTTTCTCGCCCTCTCCCAGGGCGAGTACCGTGAGCCCCGCCTGCCGGCCCAGCTCCTTCAGGTTCATGTCCACCGTCGTCAGCGGCGGGCGCGACTGGGCGGCGACGATTTCCCAGTTGTCGAAGCCGACCACCGAGACCTCTCCCGGCACAGAGACGCCAAGCTCGCGCAAACCGTCGATGACTCCGCGGGCAATCATGTCGTTGCCGCAGAATATGCCGTCCGGCCGCTCGCCGGACTTCCAGAGATCAAGAATGGCTTCCCGCCCGAAGGATTCCGTCCACTGCCCATGCAGCACCGGGGCATCGCTGCCCGCGAGCCGCCGAAAGGCAGACGCACGTTCGAGTGCGGCAATGAAGGCATCCGGCCCGGTGATATGCGCGAGCCGCTTGCGTCCGAGCGCGAGCAGATGCGTCACCGCCACCTCGGCCCCGTGCACATCGTCTGAGGCATAGGTGATGCTATCCGGCGGCCCGGCCGTGAAGGCATAGACCACCGGCACCGGCAGATCGGACAGATCAACCGGCAACGCGCGGTCGGTGCGCTTGCCCGTCGCGATAATGCCGTCCACCTGCTTGTCGAGCATTGCCTCGACATGGACCCGCGCCTGCGCCGGATCGTCCTCAATGGCGCAAAGGAAAACCGACACGCCCTTGTCGACCAGAGCTTCCGACACGCCAGCCATCAGCGGCAGCGTGAAGCGGCCGTAGGTGTCGTTCGTCAAAAGCCCGATGGTGAAGGACCGCCGCGACAAGAGACCGCGCGCCAGCGCATTTGGCCGAAAGCCTATTTCCGACGCGATGCGCTTGATCCGCGTCCGCGTCTCCTCACCCATCCGCCCCGTATCGTTCAAAGCCTTGGACACGGTCGACACGCTGACTCCGGCCGCCCGGGCCAGATCATGAATCGTCGTCCGAGAGCTTTTCGGTTCCTTTGTCAGCGGTGCCTCCCATCGCTTGCTGGCGCGAGAAAACCTTTTCTCACGTTTGGAGTCAATATGAGAAAACGTTTTCTCAAAAATTTATGGCAGAAGAACACGAACGGCTCATCAGCAGTTTGAGGAACCGCCACTGTGAAACGGCACAGGAGGCATTTGAGGAGCACTGGGAGGATTTTCAGAACAAATTGCTCGACAGACGCTGATCAACGTCGCGGCCGGAAGTATCGAACGCCCATTGACGTGCTTGCCCCGCGGAATCGGACCGCAGGCGTTGGATTTTCCTGACTAAGAGCTGCTAGAAACGCCTCGCGAAGGCAACTGCGTCCTGCAAATGCTCCTTCATGGCTGCTGTGGCACGGTCTTCGTCTCCCGCAGCCACACATTCCAGGATGCGTTCATGACCCAAGAGCGCACGTTCTACGCCTTTTCGGGTGTTGAGGGTTATGAGCCTTTCCGATCCCGTCGCGGTCATGACAAACCGAACGAGGCTTTCCACCAGCGGATTGCCGGTGCTTTCGCCGAGCACACGATGAAAATCAGAGTCTGCCTCAATGGCCGCCTCCGGATTTTCAACGTGATTGCGCATGCGCTCGACCGTCTCGCGCAGCCGTTCCAGATTTTCAGACGAAATGCTGCGCGCTGCCAACCCGGCAAGGTTGGGTTCGAACAGCATCCTGAGTTCGAAGACCTTCTCGGCGCTTTCGCGGTTAAAGCCGATCAGCGTTTCCAGCACATGGCGCTCGCGGTCGAAATGGGCGCGGACAAAGGCGCCGCGGCCAGCCTGGACCTCGATAAAACCTTCACGCTCCAGCGCCCGGAGCGCCTCGCGCACACTGATGCGGCTGACGCCAAACTGCTGGCACATGTCCCGTTCGCTCGGCAGTTTCTGACCGGCGCCCAGCGTGCCGTCCTCGATCATCTTGCGGACCTGGCCAGCGACATCCTGCCAGATGGACCTTCGTTCTATGGCCGCAAACAGTTCGGTCATTCTGATTCCAGATTATGCTGACGTCCCCTTGACGTAGCGGAATGAATACTGCTTCCGACACCCTGTGGCAATGTTGCAGGGTCGTCAGCAGGATCGGCACCAGCGTATTTTTCGATTCGCACAAGCACCGATTGCTGGGCGGGTGCTTGTGATAAGGAGCTCGACGGGCGGTTTCCGGTGAGCACGTTCGGGTTTCCGTTTCGCTCGAGAGTTTGCCGCTCGCCATCCTTGCCGGGCGAAAACCACGCACCTGTTGCAAGCGCAACGACACCCGCCATGATCGCTTCGGACAGCCTGGCTGCAGCCAGGCACTGTCCACGATCATTCCAGACCCGAACGCAGTCTCCGTCAACGATGCTCCGAGCCTCGGCGTCCCCGGGATTGATCAGGATGGGTTCCCGGCCCTCTATCTTGCTTTCGAGACTGACGCCGACGCCGTCAAGCTGGGAATGGAGCCGCGTCGCCGGCTGTGGCGAAATCATGTGCAGTTCGCCATCCGCCGCACATCCCAGCCACTCGACAGGCGGTGCCCAGAAAGGATGCGGGGCTATGTCCTTATGGGGCGAAGCTGCAATGATTGATGACCAGATTTCGATCTTGCCGGACGGCGTCTTCAGCGGGTGCCCAGCCGGGTCGCGATGAAAATCCTCAAACAAGGTGTACGCTCTATTCGGCATCGGCAGCTCGGTATAACCAGCCTCCCAGAAGGCGTCAAAGCTTGGCAATTCCGCTCCGACATCGGCTGCACGGGCTCGGAACTCTTCGTAAATGCGTCTGAGCCAGCCCATCTCGTCCAGGCCCTCGGCGTAAGCTGAAAGCGTGCCGAAGCGTTCGGCGAGGCCAGAAAAGATATCAAATTCGCTGCGTGCCAGCCCGAGCGGCTCGATCTGTTTTCGCATGCCGGCGGTAAAGCGGTCGGTCGGCGAGCCGGACAGGTCGTTTCGTTCGAAGGCAGACGTTGCAGGCAACACGATATCGGCATGTCGCGCCGTCGCCGTCCACCAGATTTCGTTGACGATCACCGTTCCAGGCTGCTGAAATGCGGCGACGAGCCTGTTCAGGTCCTGATGATGATGAAAAGGATTGCCGCCCGCCCACCAGACGACGTCGATCTTCGGGTAAACAATCTTCTGCCCGTCGAAGAGAACGGTCTCGCCAGGACCGAGCAGCATGTCGGCGACGCGGGCTACCGGTATGAAGCGGCCGAGCGGATTGCGTCCGGCGGAAAAGCCGGGCGAGGACACGATGGGCCGCGGATCGCCGCGATTGCCGATGGAGCCGTAGCCGAAGGACACGCCCCTGCCCGGCTTGCCGAACTCGCCCAGCATGGCGGAAAGCACGATCAGCATCCAGAGTGGCTGCTCCCCGTTTTCCTGTCGCTGCAAGGCCCAGGCCGCAGTGAGAAAGCTCGGCAGGCCAGCGAGCTTCGTCGCAAGTTCAAGGATTGTGTCTTCGGGAATTCCGGTCAGTTCGGCGGCCCAGGCCGCATTCTTAGGACGCCCGTCTTCCGCGCCGAGCAGGTAAGGTTCGAACCGGTCGTAGCCCGTCGCGTGCGAGGCGAGAAAGGCGCGATCGACCCGGCCCATGCGGACGATTTCGTAAGCCAGCGCCAACATGAGAGCCGTGTCGCTGCCCGGCCGGATCGGCAACCAGCGATGAGGCGGCAGGCGCGGATCGTCATCGCGCCGTGGGCTGATGCAGACAATCTCGATCCCCCGCTCTGCGGCCTTGTTCAGCCAGCCAAGGGTGGCGTGGTTTCCAAGCCCGCCGGCTGCGATTTGCGCATTCGAGATATTGATGCCACCGAAAAAGACGATGATACGCGCATTGTCGAGAATGGCCGGCCAGGTCGTCGTCTCGCCGCCAAAAAGAATGCGGTTATCGCCGACAACATGCGGGCAGATGATCTGCCCCGCAGCAAAGGAATAGGTCTGCTTCTGATCGACGAAGCCGCCAATGGTATTCAGAAACCGTTTCAGATGCGTGGCGGCATGGTGGAAGCGGCCGGCCGAGCCCCAGCCGTAGGAGCCCGCAAAGATGGCCTCGTTGCCCGCCTCATCCAGCGTCGTGCGCAACTTGCGCTCGATGTGGTCATAGGCCGTCGGCCAGTCTACCTCGACAAAACGATCCCGCCCGCGGCGCTGCCGATCTCCTGCAAGCCAGCCTTCGCGAATGGCAGGAGAGAGAACACGTGTCGGCGCATGAACGGCGTCCGGCAGCCCTTGGAGCAAGGGCGACGGGTTTTCGTCACGCTGAAAAGGCTCGGCGCGGACTATCTTGCCCGCGCGAACCTCCACGTCCGCAAACCCCCAATGGGTTGCCGACAGTCCCGACATGAAAGCCTCCGCCGCCCTGAGGCTCAAGCCGCCGCGTTTTTCGTCGAGCCTTCGAAAACCTCGTAAGGCGTTTCGGTCGGCCATTTGGGCCAGAGCGGTACGAGCATGATGCCGGCGATCACCAGAAGCCGCAGGGTTTCCTGGCCGGTATTGTGAACACGATGAATATCGTTGGGACGCTGCAGCGAGCAGCCGCCGGCGATGAGCGGATACCGCTTGCCTTCCAGTTCCAACTCGCCCTTGCCCTGCAGCACGTAATAGACTTCCTCGCAGTTGTGGCGGTGCATCGGCGAGCTATGGCCTGGATCGATCTCGACCAGCCCCATGCAGAGCGTGCGGGCATCGAGCCCCGTTTCCGGATAGACGAGCTTGAGGTCGCGCACACCGCCATGCTCCTGCTGCATCGGCGCGCCGTCCAGAATTTCCTGCGGTCCGATGGTAACGGTCTTCGCGCTCGACATGTCGTTCATGGGTGATCTCCTCCTGATGATCGCTTGCCCTCGTTGTTCAAAGCTCTCCCAAAAATCGGGCATGCCATCTGGACAACTGGTATGACCATAAGATAGGTATATATCTGCTCACTTGTCAACACGGTCTCGCAGCCGAGCATTCGCAGGTGATGGGAGGAAATTCGTTGAAGATTACGCAAATCCGCTTCGTTCTCTGCGGCTACGCGCTGCCGACACCTATTCCGCTCTCTTGCGGAAGCCTGACGCATCGCAACTTCGGTCTCGTGTTCGTTGAAACGGACGCAGGCATCACCGGGATCGGCGAAACCTCCGTCAACTTCCCGCCCTGGTGCGTGCATGAGCGGCGCGCGACGATAGAAGATGGATTGGCCACGCTGCTGATGGGCGAAAATCCGCTCGATGTCGGCCGCCTTCACGACAAGATGGTCAATGCGACCCGCGCCTTTACCCGCATGTGGGCCGAAGGCGCCATCGCGCAGGCGATTTCCGGCGTAGACATTGCGCTCTGGGACATTGCCGGCAAGTTTTACGGCGTGCCGATCTGGCAACTGCTCGGCGGGCGCTACCGCGAAGAGATTGCCTGCTATGCCGTGGGCTTCAATGCGGTCGACCCGGGCGCCGGCGCCCTGGACATGAAGGCACGAGGCTACACGCATGCGAAGATGCGGATCGGCTTCGACGATGCCGTCGATATCCGGAAAGCGAAGGCGATGCGGGAGGCCGTGGGCTCCGATTTCGGCATGATGATCGATGCCAACCAGGCCTTCGACCTGCCACGGGCGCGACGCGTCATGCGGGAGTTGGAAGCACTGGACCTTTTCTGGCTCGAGGAGCCGCTGCTTTCCGATGATATTGAAGGCTATCTCGCGCTTCGCCGGGAATTTCCGAAAATCCCGCTTGCCTGGGGCGAAAATGCCTTTCGCCTTTCGGATCACCGGGACTTCACGGCAGAGGATGCAGTTCAGTTCGTCATGCCCGACCCCTGCCGCTCTGGCGGCATGACCACGGCAACGCGCATGTGCGAGGCGGCGGCAGAGCGCGGCATACCCTTCTCGCCGCATCATTACGGTTCGGATATCGGCTTTGCCGCGGCGCTCCATCTGGCTGCGAGCAGGCCAAACTTTTCGATCATGCTGCGCGACGAGGCGCCCGTGCCTTTGCGCGGTGATGTGCTGAAGGTCCCCTTCGAGGTTGCGAACGGGGTCGTGCGCGTGCCTGACGGGCCGGGCTTGGGAATTGAATTGAACATGTCTGCCATTCAATCGGCAACAATCCGGCTATAGGATATGCAGGGAGGAGCAAGGATCATGGATGAATTCGATTACGTCATCGTCGGCGGCGGAGTCGCGGGCTGCGTCGTGGCAAACCGGCTGACGGAAGACCCGAATGTGAAGGTCGCTCTGCTGGAGTTTGGAACTGCCGGCAACAACAAGCGCCAGATCGTCCGCATGCCGCTCGGCATGGTCACCTTCATGATGCCCAACCTCGCTTTTCTGGGCGGCACGAAGATGATGTATCTCTTCGAAGCCGAACCCTCGCGCGGGCTCGGGAACACAAGGATGATCCTGCCGCGCGGCAAGGCGCTCGGCGGCAGCTCCATGGTCAACGGCATGATCTACATTCGCGGTCAGAGGCAGGACTATGACGACTGGCGCGATCTGGGCAATCCCGGCTGGGGCTATGACGATCTTCTTCCCTATTTCAAGAAGTCCGAAAATTTCGTGCTGGCGGACAACCCCGACGCCACGCGAAACTTCACCCTCGGCGGCAAGTCCGTCCGCGACCAGATCGACATGCGCTATCACGGGCGCGGTGGCCCGGTCAGCGTATCCCCGCCACGTTCCCCCAATAGCATGTGCCAGACGTATTTCGATGCCGCCGTGCAAGCCGGCTACAAGCTCAACGCCGATTTCAACGGCGAGGATCAGGAAGGCATCGGTTACCATTGGTTGACGCAGAAGGACGGCGAGCGTTGGGGCGCGGAAAGCAGCTATGCCGGCCCCGCCATGTCGCGACCCAATCTCAAGATCATCACCGAGGCGCGTGCGCTCGGTATTATCATGGAAGGCAAACGCGCGCTGGGGGTGTCCTATGACGTCCATGGGGAGACGAAGCAGATCCGCGCCCGCCGTGAAGTCGTGCTGGCCACCGGAGCATTCATTTCGCCGCAGCTTCTCATGCTCTCAGGCATCGGGTCGCCGCGCGAACTGACGGCGCAGGGGATCGAGGTCAAGCACGAGCTCGCCGGCGTCGGCCGCAACCTCCAGGATCACATCGACACCTGGACGAAGCAGCGCGCGCTCACCAACAAGACCTATGGTATTTCTTGGGGAACGATGCATACGAACGCGATGCATGTGCTGAAATGGTTTTCCGCGCGCCGTGGCATGTTCACTTCGAATACTGGCGAGGCCGGCGGCTTCGTCAAGTCCGGGCCGGATGTCGACCGGCCGGATCTGCAGCTCTTCTTCTGCACGACCATGGCCTCGGCGCAGGCCGCCGACAGTTTCTGGGGCCATGGCTGGGCGATGCATGCCTGCCTGCTAAGGCCGAAGAGCATCGGCCATGTCGGATTGAAAAGCGCCAGCGCCTATGAGGCACCGCTGATCGCGCCGAATTTCTTCGACGATCCCTACGACATGGAAATCCTCGTGCGCGGCATGAAGATCATGCGCAAGATCGCCGACCAGAAGCCGTTTGATGGACATCGCGGCGAGGAGGTCGCGCCCGGCCCGCATGTGGAGACTGATGACGACATCGCTGCCTATATCCGGCAGAACTGCATGACGATGTATCATCCGACCAGCACCTGCAAGATGGGGACAGATCCCATGGCTGTCGTGTCGCCGGCAACGCTTCTGGTGCACGGGCTGGAAAACCTGGCCATCGTCGACGCCTCCGTCATGCCGGCGGTCATCTCCGGCAACACGTTTGCTCCAACTGTTGCCGTGGCCGAAAAGGCAGCCGATCTGATCAAGGCCCGCGCCAGGGCCGGCAACCCGTCTCTGGCGGCCTGAATCGAAGCTGAATAGGAAAAGAGAAACCCGCCATGCCGGGCATGGCGGGTTCTTTGATGTCCAGGCTGTGCGGCCCCGGGTGCTTATGCCCAGCCGGCCGTCGACTTGATTTCCAGATAATCGTGCAGACCCCATTCGCCGTGCTCGCGGCCATTACCGGACTGCTTGTAGCCGCCGAAAGGCATGCGCGCATCCCAATCGGCACCGTTGATCCAGATAGAACCCACGCGCAGGCGGCGGGCGATCTTGCGGGCCTTTTCGATATCGGCGGTCTGGATGTACCCGGATAGCCCGTAGACCGTATCGTTCGCAATTGCGACGGCCTCGTCTTCGGTCTCGTAACCGATCAGCGCGATCACGGGGCCAAAGATTTCCTCGCGCTCGATGGTCATCCCCGGCTTCACATCGGCAAACACGGTCGGCTTGACGTAATAGCCATGAGACAGCCCGTCGGGACGTCCCACACCGCCGGTCACAAGTGTCGCCCCTTCGTCGATGCCCGCTTGAATAAGCATCTGGATTCGATCGAACTGCGCCTTGTTGACCACCGGTCCCAGCGAAAAATTCCCCATCGGGTTGCCAACGCTGTGAGACTCGGCTGCCTCGCGGGCATAAGCCTTGGCCTCTTCCATCCGCTCGGACGGCACCAGCATCCGCGCCGGTGCCCGGCAGGCCTGTCCGCAATTGACATAGCAGGCCTCGACGCCGGCCTTGACCGACTTTTCGAGATCGGCATCGCGCAGGATGATGTTGGCGGACTTGCCGCCAAGCTCCTGCGTGACTCGCTTGACGGTATCTGCGGCGGCGCGTGCGACGGCAATGCCGGCGCGGGTGGATCCGGTGATAGACACCATATCCACGTCCGGATGGCGAGAGAGCAGTTCGCCCGCTTCCGAACCGAAGCCGGTGATGTGATTATAGACCCCAGCCGGGAAGCCGGCCTCCTCAACCAGTTCGGCAAAGAGAATGGACGAGAGCGGCGAGAACTCCGAAGGCTTGGCAATAACGGTGCAACCGGCGGCCAGCGCGGGAGCCGCCTTGACCACCAGCTGGTTCATCGGCCAGTTCCACGGCGTGATGAGTGCGCAGACCCCAACGGGTTCGCGCGAAATCAGCGTGTTGCCGCGCAGCTCCTCTGTTTCGAGCTTGTCGAGCGCGTCGATGGCCGCTTCGAGATGCGCCGTTCCGACCCAGGCCTGGGCGGAGCGTGAGAAATGAAGGGGCGTGCCCATTTCCCGCGTCATCAGTTCCGCGACTTCCTCGTAATGTGCGTTATAGAGTTCCAGCAGGCGGCGCAGGAGAGCCAGGCGCTCCGACTTCGGCGTCATCTGCCACTCGTCGAATGCTGCGCGCGCGGCAGCAACGGCAGCATTCACATCCTCGGCGTTTGCCATCGCGATATGACCGATGACTTCCTCTGTCGCCGGATCGACGACGGGATGGCGTCCCTCTCCCTGCGCCTTGACCCAGCGGCCATCGATGAAGAATTGATCGAGCTTTTGCATTCGAACCTCCCGGTTTCGATTGTTCGGTAAGTGTTATCCCGATGTCGGGCAGTGTCCTCGCGCAGCAGCATTGCGGCATCTGCATGCGCAACAAGACCGCCCGCTCCCACCTTTGGTGGCAGCCTGGTTCGTGATCCAATCCAAGAGTGATTATGGGCCTCAACGGCACATATGAGCGCCGTTGAACGGTCGCGGATCAGGCCCGCCTAGTGGAAATAAATCCCACCGCAGACATTCAGCGCCTGTCCCGTGACGAAAGCGGAGAGGTCGGAGGCGAAGAAGACAGTCGGGCCGACGATGTCATCGGGATAGCCGAGCCGTTTCAACGCGGCGACATCCTGCCAGTGACGGATCGCCTCGTCAGAGCCGAGATTGTTCTTGCCCATCTCGGTGAGAATAATGCCGGGGCAGATCGCGTTGACGGTAATCCCGTCCATGCCGACTTCCTGCGCATAGACCCGCGTCAGCGTGATGGCGGTCGCCTTGGTCGCGGCATAATGGCCTTGCGTGGCGACGCCCTGCCGCCCCGCGATGGAGGCGATGTTGATGATGCGACCATTCTTACGCGCACGCATCTGCGGCAGGACGGCGTTGGTCATGAGGTAGACGCCCTTGGCATTCACGTTGAAATGCGCGTCCCAGTCGGCTTCCGGCCGTTCTTCCAAAAGCGACGGCTTCAGGATACCGGCATTGTTGACAAGTATGTCGATGCCTCCTGTCTCCGCGGTGATGTCGGCGACCGCGCTTTCTACCTCAGCTATGTTCGACACATCGACATGATGGGCAAAGCAGCGGCGACCTTCGGCCTCCACCTGCCTCTTCACGTCGGCCAATGCATCGGCCTGGCGGGCGAGATCGCAAATCGCGATATCGGCGCCGTGTTTTGCAAGCCCCACCGCAAGTGCAGCGCCAATGCCGCGGCTGGCGCCCGTTATCAGAGCGACCTTGTTGTCGAGTTGTCCCATCGTGATCTCCTCAGCCCTTGAGCGGCAGCGTGTTCATGGCCGCGTATGTGTCGTCGAAAGATTGAAGCTTGCCGTCCGAGCCGAGGCCCATGGCGACCTTGGCGGCGACGGCAGTGGCGAAGCGTGCGCTGGTGCGCAAATCCCAGCCCTTGGAAAGGCCGACAATGATGCCGGCAGTAAAACTGTCGCCGCAGCCGGTCGTATCGACCACCTGAATGTCATGCGCCGGCAGCGTGAAGGCATCGCCATGTTCCGGCGACACATAAACGCCGGCGCCGCCGAGCGTCAGCACGGCATTCTTGACGCCGCGTTCCTTGAAGAAGCGCGCCACATCAGCCGGCTTTTCGGTGCCCGCCATTTCCGCCGCTTCTTCGATGGAGGGCACGAAATAGTCGATATAGGGCAGAAGTGGCTTCACCAACTCGACCGTATGCGGATTCGCCTGGATGAGGTCGAATGTGGTCGTTCGGCCCATCTCCTTGGCTTTGCGCATGAAGGCAATGGACGGATCGCCGTCGAAGGATTTCAGTAGTCCGGTCCCGCCGACATGGACGATCGGAGCGTCGAGCGCCCCCTCCAGATCCTCGTCATGCACCTTGAAGGTCGTGGCCGACCCCGGCACATGCAGCGCCGGACGCTCGCCGTTGGGGCGGACCGGCAGAATGGTGGACGAGGTCTGCACGGTTGTGTCGCGCCGCACGAGATCGGTGTTCATGCCATAGCGCTGCATCTTGGCGATCAGGAAATCGCCCATGTCATCATCGCCGACGGTCGTCACCATACGGGTTTTCAGGCCGAGGATGGCGCAGTCCATCGCGGTGGCGGCTGCGGTGCCAGCGACCGTCATGCGGATTTCCTCGATGAAATCCGCACGTCCGCCCTCGGGGATCCGCGTCACCGGGCGGCCCAGGATATCCAGAACCGCAAAGCCGACCGCGCTTACGTCAAATCGTGTCATGTTCATTTCCTATTCAAAACGCTTGCGAAGGCCGAAGGAAAGGCCGAGCACCAGGAAGACCAGCACGCCGATGCCCACCTGCTGCCAGAAAAAGTTCCAGCCGATCAGCAGCAACCCGTTGCGCATGACGGCGAGCAACAGGACGCCGAGCAGAGTGCCCAGAACCGACGGCCTGCGTTCCGAACTCACGGCCGTGCCGATAAAGGTCGCGCCGATGGCGTCGAGCAGGAAGGCGTCTCCCGAAAATGGCACGTAAGAGCGCACCGTCGAAGACAAGAGGATGCCGGTGACCGCAGACAGGACCGAGCAGGCGATGAAGGCCGCGGACAGATAGAACGGCACCCGCACGCCCGAATACCAGGCTACCCCCGGCTGGGCCCCGAGCGCCGCAATGTAGCGGCCGAAAACCGAGCGGTGGACGGCGAGATAGACGACGATGGCGCAGACGACGAGGACGATCATCGGCGTCGGAATGCCGAAAACACTGGTACGCGTGATGGCATCGAAGGGTGCTGCAAATTCCGCCCGTGTGAGATAGATCGGGTTGCCGCCCTGTGTGGCAAGCTGCTGCACCGACTTGCCGATAAAGAGCACGCCGAGCGTCGCCAGGAACGCATCGATCTTGAGCCGGTTGATGAGGAAAGCGTTGAGAAGCCCGACGCAGAAGGCGGCAGCGAGCCCGCCGCAGACGGCCCAGAGCCCCATATAGCCAGCCGCGATCATCATGATGAAGACCATGGATGACAGGTCGATCGCCACGCCCACCGACAGGTCGATGCCGCCAGCGGCAATGACGATCGTCATGCCGAGCGCCACGATGGCCAGGAGCACGACGCGGTTGGAGATCAGGTTGAACAGATTGTCCGCCGACAGGAAGCCATCCGCGAAAACCGAGAAGAAAACGATCACCGCGACGAAGGCCACAATCACGGCATAGTTGGAAAAGGCTTCGACGGAGAAGGTTGCGTTTCTGCTTGTCATGACAGGCCTCAGGACTTTTTCGCGAAGGACGTGACTGCGACCACCAGCAGGATCAGGACACCCTGGACGCCGCTAACCCAGTAGGACGAGACACCCAGGAGCTGGAAACCGTTGGCCAGGAAGCCGATGAAAAGGGCCGCCAGCAATGTGCCGCCGATGGTCGGAATGAAGCGACGCGAGAAAACCGTGCCGAGCAACGCGGCTGCCAGAGCCGGCAGAAGCATCAGCCCCGTGCCGGGCGTCGAGGAGGACAGACGCGTCACGATCAGGATCGCCGCGAGGCTGCCCATCAGGCCGGAGAAGATATAGCTGCCATAGATGTAGCGACCCGTTGCAATTCCCGCCGCGCGCGCGGCCTCGATATGCCCGCCCACCGCATAAAGGCGCAGGCCCAGCGCGCTGAAATGGACGATCCAGATCAGAAGCGCGGATGCGATGAGAAGGCACCAGACAAGCGAACTCACACCGAGAAAGCGTCCGGAACTGAGGACATCGAGCAGTGGCGAGGTCGAAGAAATCACCGTGTTCTGCGTGATCGTCAGTTCGAGGCCGCCGGCGATGTTCATGACGGCAAGCGTGCCCAGCAGCGGCATGATCCTCAGCGACACGATAGCAACGCCATTCAGGAACCCGACGGCGAGGCCTGTTCCAATCGCTGCGAGAAGTGCCAGCACGTCACCATAGCCATGGTTAAGCAGGACCACGTAGATCGCGGCAGAAAGACCCGCATTGGCAGCAACCGAGAGATCGATCCCGCCGCGCTGCACATCCGTGCCCGTACCGATGAACACGATCGTCATGGCATAGGCCAGGAAGCACAGAATGGCCGACTGCTCGATGACATTCAGGATGTTGAACGGGCTGGTAAAGCCCCGCGCGGTCATGGCGAAATAGACCATGATCCCGCCGAAGGCCAGAAACGCGCCGAGACGGATGAGAAGCTTGACGAGGAAGCGCGAATTCATGCGGCTCTCGGCCACGACAGGAGCTTGTTCGGCAACCATGGTCATTGCGCTTTCCTCATTTCGTTCTGCGAGGCGCCCGATGCAGCTGCCAGCAGCTGGTCGGCGTCGATTTCGCCACGCCGGTACTCATCGATGATGCGGCCGCGATAGATGACGAGAACGCGGTCACACATCTCGGCAATCTCTTCGAGATCGGACGAGACGAAGATCAGTGCCTTGCCCTCCGCGGCCAGCCGGTTGATAAGCCCGTAGATTTCGATCTTGGCCCCGACGTCGACCGCGACCGTGGGTTCATCGAGCAGATAGACGCGGCTGTTGCAGGACAGCCATTTCGCCACGACCACCTTCTGCTGGTTGCCGCCCGAAAGGTTGCGGACGAGCGTGTGCCTGTTCGGCGTCTTGATGCCGAGCTCCCGGATCAGGCTGTCAATGGTGTTCGCTTCCTTGCTCTTGCTGATAAAACCCTTGTTCGACACATCGCCGAGAGAAGCGAGCGAGATGTTCTCCCCGACCGAAAGTCCGACCGCGACCCCATGTGCACGTCGGTCCTCGGGGATCATCGCGATGCCCTTACCGACCGCATCGACCGGTGCACGGAACTTGACCTCGCGGCCGTCGACCTTGATAGAGCCCGAATTCGGCTGCTTCTGGCCGAAGAGGCATTGCAGCAATTCCTTGTCACCCGAGCCGAGAAGGCCCGTCAGCCCAACGACTTCGCCGGCGCGAACCGCAAAGCTGACGTTCCGGAAGTGACCGTTCAGCGTCAGACCGTTGACCTCCAGGACAGGTCCGCCGATGTCGACGCTGCGCCTCGGATACATTTCCGAGGTATCGCGGTTCGTCATCATGTCCACGATGGTCTGGATGCCAACGGCGCGAGGATCAACGACACCGACGTCGGTGCCGTTGCGAAGCACCGTGACGGTGTCGCAGATTTCCTCGATCTCCGACATGTAATGCGAGATGAAAACAATGGCCAAGCCCTCGGCCTTCAGCCTGTGCAGCACGGCAAAGAGGCTGTCGACCTCCTTCTTCACAAGCGCTGCCGTCGGCTCGTCCAGCACCAGCACCTTCGCATTGTTGGCGAGCGCCCGCGTGATCTGCACGATCTTCTGCTGGGCGGTCGAAAGCTCGGAAATCAGCGTCTTGGGATCAATGGTCAGCGAAAAATAGCGCTTGAGCAATTCCGCAGCGCGGCGATTCATCGCACCATAATTGATGAAGGGTCCGAAGCGCGGCTCGTTGCGCAGGAAGATCGCTTCGGCAATCGTCGCGGTCGGCACAAGCAGCCGGTCCTGGTGAATGAAGTGTACGCCCTCTGCCTCGATGCTGGCAGGCGTTATGCCGTTCAGCGGCTTGCCGAAAACGGAAACAGAACCGGTGTCGCGGCCGTAGATGCCGGCAAGAACCTTGATGATCGTCGATTTGCCGGCGCCGTTCTGGCCTACAAGACCATGTATCGTTCCTGACGCAACCTTCAGGTTCGCGCTGTCCAGGGCTTTAACGGGACCGAAAGCCTTGTTGATCGCTTGCATGTCGATGGCGATCTCACTCATGCCAAACTCCACTTTCCGCATGTCAAAAGGTTGCGCACCGCCTCCCGCAAGAGGAGGCGGTGCGCATCTTGCGGCTTACTTCTTCGGGAGGAAGTCCTTGCCAACGGTGGCGGCGTTTTCCTTGTTGATCAGGACCGACGAAACGAAGGTGAACGGCGGTACCGTCTTGCCGTTCAGATAGGCGGCCACGTTGCGGGCAGCCTGGACACCGATCTTGTAAGGCTGCTGTGCCGCAACCGCGCCTGCCGGCGACTTCGGATCGGCAACCATTTCGACATAATCCGGGCTGCCATCGACGCCATAGGTCTTCACGTCGGTGCGGCCGGCAGCCTGGATCGCCTGGGTTGCGCCGACCATCGGCACGTCCCAGCACGCCCAGATAGCCTTCAGCCCACTATCCTTGCCGTTCTTGGTCAACACGTCGGTCGTGTCCGAATAGGCCTGTTGCACCGTGTTCGGGATGACGTCGCGCAGTTCCGGCTTGATGACTTCAATGTCCGGGAAGGACTTCAGCACATACATCAACTGATCGTAACGGATCTTGCAGACCGGCACCGAATAGAAGCCGTTGAAGACCGCGATCTTGCCCTTGCCACCCATGTCCTGAACAATCTGAAGCGCCAGTTCCGCGCCGATATTGTAGTTGTTGGACGTGGTGTTGTTGATGGCATACGGTGTGGCGGTATCGACCGTGAACAACGGAATGCCGGCTTCCTTGATTTTCTTCAGCCACGGATTGAGGACATCGAGATTACCGAGCTGCTCGAGAATGGCATCGGGCTTCTGCGAAATCAGCGTCTGGAGCTGACTGACCTGAGTCTGGTCGTTGCGGCCGGCGTCCAGAGCAATGACTTCCGCGCCGAGGCGCTTCAGTTCGTCGATCTGACCCTGATAGGCCTTGAGGTCCCAGTTATGGTCGGTGCCGACGGCCGAAATGCCGATTGTCTTGCCCTTCAGAGACATGCCTTCGTCGCCATCCGCGTGCGCCGCCATCGGCACAACGGCAAGAGCGGCGGCAAGGGCTGCCATTTTCACCGTCGTGCGACGGCTCATGTTCATGGAATGACGCATTTTGAACTCCTCCTGTTTGCATCAATTCAATGGCATCGAACTCCCTTTCGACGCCAATTGGTTCAATCGTCGTCAGCCCGCGTGACCGTATCCGTTCATGCGGCTGATGACATTCTCAATTTCTTCAACACTGAGCAGCGGCGGCTCTCCAAAGGGCAGACACGCGAGATACTGCTTGGCCAAAGTTTCGATCTCTACGGCCATCCACATGGCACGGTCGAGGGTCTTTCCCGTCGCGATCATCCCGTGATGGCCGAGCAGACAGGCGGCGCGGTCGGCAAGGGCAGCCAACGCGTTGCGCGACAGTTCTTCCGTGCCGAACGTCGCATAGGGCGCGCAGCGCACGTCGTGCCCGCCGGCAATGGCAACCATGTAGTGCAGCGGTGGAATGCCCTTGCCCATGATCGACAATGTCGTGCAGGCATGGGGATGGGCGTGAACGATTGCTCCGACATCGCTCTTGGTTCGCATGATATCGAGATGGAAACGCCATTCGGAAGACGGCGTCCGATTTCCGGCGACGGAACCGTCAAAGCCCATCCAGACAATGTCTTCGACCTTCATCTGCTTGTAAGGCATGGATGTCGGCGTGATCAGCATGCCGTCGTTCCAGCGCACCGAAATATTGCCTGACGTGCCCTGATTGATGCCTACGCGATTCATTTCGAGGCAGGCTTCGATGATCGCCTCGCGGATATCCCGCTCCGAACCGGTTGAAAAGTTGCTCATGCCTGCCTCACTCATATGCTTGTGTAGCCGCCATCGACGGCGACGATCGAACCGGTCATGTAAGACGATGCCGCGGAGGCCAGAAAAACCACCAGCGACGCGATCTCCTGAGGCTCGGCGAGCCGCCCCATGGGCGTCATGTCGAGCCAGGTATTGAAAAGCTCCGGCCTTGCCCGCATCGCGAGCGTCATTTCTGTCGCGACATAGCCCGGCGCCAGCGCATTGACCCGTACGCCGGATTGCGCCCACTCCACCGCCAGCGCCTTGGTCAGCTGGTGGATTGCACCCTTGGAGGCCATGTAGCTGGAGGCAAATTGCGGGCGGTTGATAATCGTCCCGGACATGGAACCCATGTTGACGACGGAACCGCCGCCGGCCTCGATCATGCGTGCACCAAAAGCCCGGCAGCACCAGAAAGTGCCGTTGACATTCACGTCCATGACCCGCCGCCAGTCCTCGTCGCTGATCTCGATGGCCGAATGCAGCTTCGCGATGCCGGCCGAATTGAGCAGCGTATCAACACGACCTGCCCGTGCAAAAATCTGCTCGGCTGCGGCATTCACCTGCTTCGGATCCGTCACGTCGACCACGCTGGTCGCAACCTTGACGCCATCCTTCCCGAGCGTTTCGGCAGCAGTGGCCAGTGTCGCGGCATTAAAATCGACAAGCTCGATTGCGGCGCCGCACTGACCGAGTGCACGCGCGGATTCAAGCCCGATGCCGCTTGCGCCGCCCGTTACGACGGCGACCTGACCGGACAGGTCGAAAGCAGTTGAATAGCGCAAAACGTCCTCCTCTTCGGACAGTGACCCATCGGCCGCCCGAAGCTCCAAATTCTCTCTTATGATGTGTGTGGGAGCTGTTTCCTCCCTCCCTGATCATACGATGCCGTGGCATCCGATCATTGTCAATCTGGTTATTACCATAAATTGGAAATTTTTTGGGTATTACCAGAATGAGGAGTGAGCTCAGTTCTTGAAGGTGCCGGTGGAGACGTGGATGCGCGCGACAGCGGAGTTGTAAAAGGCGCGATAGAACTCCAGAGGCGCATCGTTCTTGTCGTAGGCAATGGACTCGATGGAAATCACGGGCTGACCTGGAGCGATCTCCAGGCGCCGTGCCACATCCTCATCCGGCATGGCTGCCGTGAACCAGCGTTCAGCGCGCTGGGAAACGAGACCGTAGCGGTCCTTCAGGATCTGGAAGATGGACTGGTCGGAGATATCGATATTCTCCATTTCCGGCACCTTGTGGCCCGGCAGCGAGATCAGCGTATGCGTGATTGGGCGGCCGTCGGAGCGGTAGATGCGGCCAACACGAATGACGGTTCCGTTCGGCGGCAGGTCAAAGACCCGTTTCTCTTCCTCGTCGGGCTCCGCGCGGCGAAACTCGAAGGTCTGCGAAGTCACCTTATGGCCCCGCGCCTCGAGGTCCGAATGAACGGAAACGTTGGAGGTCAGGAAGTTCGTCTCCATCCGTGGCCGCGAAACGAAAATGCCGCGGCGCGGAACCTTGGTGACAAGCCCCTCGTCCGAGAGGCCCGCGAGAGCAGCGCGAACGACTGGACGCGAAACATTGAAAAGTTCGCACATCGTCTGCTCGGAGGGCAAAGGATCGTCCAGCAAGAAAAGCTTGCGGCCGATCCTGTCCGCGAGCGCATTTTTCAGCTGGACCCAAAGCGGCGTGGAACTCGCACGGTCGATCAGACCTGCGGCACTGATCTCGGCCAGAAGCTCCGCATTGCGACTGTCTTCCTCGACGTTACGCGGCCTGCCCCGGCCACGCTTTTCAAGAATTTCTGTCGCCATGTGGTCTCCCCGCGAATGCACCTGGATCGAAGCACTGGAACGATACAGGTCAAGAGGAATGAATTAAAGCGAACCCACAAAGACTTCAAGCTGTGGTGAAACGCATGTTAGCGTGCACCGTGCGCCAGCCTGGCGGCGTCAGGCAAGCGTCGAAGGAGCAGCATCGCTGCGATGCCAATGAGCGGTCCGGGAACCAGCAACAGGAACGCCCACTGCCAACCGCCGATGGCGTCTGCGAAAAGCGGCGTCAACCAGATCGCGACAACCGTGAGCGCAAAACCGATCGCCATCTGCATCGCAAGCGCGGTGCCGACAAGGCGTTGATCGGAAAGCTCGGTGACGGCGGCAGAAAACTGTGCGCTGTCCCCGATGATTGCTATGCCCCAGACGATGGCGATCAACGCGAGAAGCCAGGCCGGTCCGGCAAAGACGAAGCCGATCAGGACGGCACAGAGCCCCGACACGGCCATCATGCCCGCCGTGGTGAAGCAGCGGCCGATCCGGTCGGATAGAAAACCGCCGATCAGGCAGCCGATAAATCCGGAGGCGACGATGACGAAGCTGAACATGGAGACCGAGCCGAAGGGGATCAACGTCAGCCCCTTGGCAGCAGCGTTCAGAAACGCCAGTATCCACGCCCACATGGCGTAAAGCTCCCACATGTGGCCGAAATAGCCGAGATTGGCGAGAAAGACGGGTTTGGAGCCCAGAACCTTGACGATCTGCGCCGGATTGAAAGTCGCCTTGCCGAACGGATACGGCCCTTCCGAAATGGCCAACCCGAAAAGCACGGCGGCCAGCAGACAGGCGCCGGACGATAGAAGAACCACGGTGCGCCAGTCAGCACCGCCCATCAGCGCACGAAACAGATGCGGCATGGAAGACCCGAGCGTCAACGCACCGATGAGAAAGCCCAGCGCCAGCCCCCTCCCCTTCACGAACCACGTCGCCATCAGTTTGAGCGCTGGCGGATAGACACCGGCAAGCGCCACGCCCGTGGCAAAGCGCGCGAGGATCGCCAGAAGCGGCGGCGGATCGATCAGCAGGAGGGCATTGGCAAGTGCAGCGAGAACGGCAGAGACTGCAATCAGCCGGTTCATGCGCACGAGATCGGGAAGATTGACCAGCGAGGTCAGCAGCGCGCCGACCACGAAGCCCAGCTGGACGGCATTGGTGAACCACGCCGCTTCGGTCGGCGTCAGGCCATTCTGCCGAATGAGATCCGGCAGGATGGCCGTTGCCGAAAACCAGGTCGTCAATGCGCCGACAACGCCGAGGCAGATCAGGGACAGCGCCTGCCAGCGGTGTCCGTCATGCGCATCTCCCGTCATGTCACAGTCCTTGCAGCGGCATCGTGTAGGTGACGGCCGTTCCTTCGACGCAGACATCGCCGGCGCCATCATAGACCGAGACCTTCAGCTGGCAGATTGGCTTGTCCGGCCGCACCGACACGACCTCCACGCGTCCGGTAATGGTCTCACCGACGCCCACTGCCTTCTTGAAATTGAGGTTGGTGTTGAGGAACACCGTGCCGGGACCGGGGAGATCCTCCGCGACGCAGGCATTGAGAATGCCCGTGGTGACGCCGCCCTGCACGATCAGCTTTCCGAACGAAGTCTTCTTCGCCAGCGCCTCGTCATAGTGGACCGGGTTGCGGTCGCCGGTCATGTCGGTGAAGGCGGCAATGTCTTCCATCCGCGTCACGCGGCTGCGCTCGGCAATCGCGCCTTCCGCTGGCATGCCCTTGATGACGCCGTCCCAGCCGCTTTTGGTCTCGCTCATGACTGATCTCCCTTTTGACTGTCGTTAACGATCTTGAAGGCCGGCAGCACGCGACCGCCGATATCGGTTGGCTGCATGACGAGCGCCTGGCCGACACGTGGCGCTTCAGCGCCCTGTAAAATGAAAGAGAGCATGGTCGGCCCCTCCTCCAGTTCGACCAGCCCGACGGTGTAAGGTGCCGCCGACTGCCAGCCCGGATGTCCGGGCTTGTGGATGGTCGAGAAGGACTTCAATCGTCCCCGCCCGGATGCGCCCGCCCAGACAAGTCTGGCACTCCAACAATGCGGGCAAATCTCGCGCGGATAGAAGACGGTGCGGCCGCAGTCCTCGCAGCGCTGGATGAGAAGCCGGCCCTCGGCCGCCGCCGCCCAGAAGGGCTTCGTCAGCTCCGTCTCCGTCGGACCGGGCACTTTCAGTTCTGCAAGATCGATCATGCGTCTGCTCCCAGGACGAGCGCAACCGCCTCGCTCATCGTGGCGCCATTGCCGGTCACGAGGGCGAAGCGCGGATCCCTGATCTGGCGGCCCTGCGCCGCGCCGCGCAACTGGCGCACGGCCTCGGTGACATGCGTCATGCCGCCCGCCAGATCCGGCTGGCCGTAGCCGAGCTGTCCGCCATGGGTATTGAGCGGCCAGTCGCCCTCCGGCCCGAAATCATGCGCCCGCATGAAGGCCCCAAAGCCGCCGGGCGGGCAGATGCCGGAATCCTCCAGCGTAGTCGCCACCATGATCGTGTAGCAGTCGTAGAGCGACAACAGGCTCATGTCCCGCACCGTCAGACCCGACTGCGCAAACGCCCGCGCCATGGAAGGCTTGAGCGGTCCCGAGGTGAGGTCCGGAGCTTGGCTGACGGCGCGATGGGTGATCTTTTCGCCAGCACCCAGAAGATGGACGGCCCGCCCGCCCAGCGACCGGGCCCGCGCCACCGAGGTGACGATGACCGCCTCAGCGCCCGCTACCGGCATGACGATCTCGAACAGACGAAGCGGCGAGGCGATGAGCGGAGAAGCCAGCACATCCTCGACGCTCGCCGGCTGGCCATGGAAAATCGCGTCCGGGTTGCGCTGCGCATTGGCGCGGGCCCAATGCGCGATCAGCGCGAAATCTTCATCCGTCGAGCCGTAGCGCGCCATATGCGCCTGCTTCAGCAGAGCATAGGAGATATTGGCGCCCGACGCGCCGAAGGGCACGTCGAATTCGCGGATCGGATTGCGGTTAGGGCTGCGCGGCGCTTCCGGATTGCGGTGATTGCCGATGACGCACAGCACCGTCTCGCACATACCGGCATCGATGGCCGCCGCCGCGCGCCAGATCATGCCGGGGCCCGAAGCTCCACCAAGATCGACCACATTGGACATGTTTGGCTGCAGACCCAGATATTCCGACACAGTCGCCGGAACATGCTGTGGCGTCTCGCCGACCTGCGGACCGACCAGAAGTCCGTCAATGGCGTCCTTCTCCAATCCTGCATCGGAAAGCGCCAGGGCGGAAGCCCGCGCCAGCATGCCCAGCGTCGTTTCACCCTCCGTCCGGCGAACGGGTTTCAATGATCCCACACCAATCAATGCTGCCTTGGACCAGGTCACAGCGCCGCCTCCCGCTGGAGGGCCGCAAAGGCCGACAGGCTGGCCGGATTGGCGAGCGAGTCCTTGTTCTTGACCTCAAGGCCCGAGACGACGGCCTTAGCCGCCCCTTCAACGCGCTTGCCGTTCAGTGTGTAGGGAATGTCAGCCACCGTGTAGATCGCGGCCGGCACATGGCGTGGCGAGCATTCGGCGCGCAACCTGCTCCGGATCGACCTGGCCAGTTCGGCGTCCGCGCTGCGCCCTTCTGCCATTTTCAGGCACAGAACAATTTCCTCGTCATTGTCGATCGGCCGGCCGAAGACAATGCAGTCCTCAATCTCCGCAAACCGCTCACAGACATTGTAGATATCGGCCGTACCGATGCGTACTCCGCCAGGATTGAGCGTGAAATCCGACCGGCCATGGATGACCGAGCTGCCATCGGCATTCATCGTCGCGCGGTCGCCATGGGTCCAGATTTCGGCCCGGTCGGCGAAGTAAGTCTTGCGATAGCGCTCATCGCCATCCGGCCCCCAGAAGGTGAGCGGCATGGAGGGGAAAGGCTCGGTACACACGAGTTCGCCTGCCCGCCCGACAACCGGCGCACCCCGCTCGTCGAGAACATTCACCGCCATGCCCAGCGCCTTGACCGTCAACATGCCACGCCGGACAGGGTGCAGCGGCGAACCGAGGAGGAAACAACCCATGATTTCGGTGCCGCCCGAGATAGAGGCAAAGCCCACGTCCTTCTTGATCGCGCCGTAGATCCAGTCGAACTGATGCGGCGCGACCGGGCTGCCGGCCGACATAAGCCAGCGGAGGGACCCGAGGTCGAAGGCCTTGCCTGGCTCGAAACCGTTATCGGCCAGCGTTGCCAGATATTTCGGCGAGATGCCGAGATGCGTCAGGCCTTCGCCTTCCACGATCCGCCAGAGCAGGGTGCAGTCGAGGCCCGTCTCGGTCTTGAGGATCGGCGCCCCATCGTAAAGAACCAGAACGGCGTCACAGGCGAGCGCCGAGACGATCCAGTGATACATCATCCAGGCCGTGTTCGAGTACCAGAGAACCCGATCGCCCGACCGCACGTCGCCATGCAGCAGATGTTCCTTCACCTGCTGGAGCAGAACGCCGCCGGTGCGATGCAAGATCGCCTTCGGCTTCCCCGTCGTGCCGGACGTATAGAGAATATAGACCGGATCGTTGAAGCCGATGCGCGCAAAGTCAAGAGCACTGCCCGCAGTACCGAATTCGGCATAGCCCGCGATCGGCGCGGCGCAGGAGAAGCCGGCCGGGCCGACGTGAACGACCTCTGCCAACCCTTCAAGACCGGCAATGATACTGCCCAGCCGTTCGGCAATGTCGTGCGCCTTGCCGCCATAGCGGAACTGCGCCTGCACGAAGACGACCTTCGGGCGCACTTGGCCGATGCGGTCGAGAATGGCCGCCGCACCGAAATCCGGCGAGCAGGAGGTCCAGACCGCACCGATGGCGGCGGTCGCCAGCAGCGTGACAAGATTCTCGATCCGGTTCGGCAGGATGGTCGCTACCCGGTCGCCTTGACCGATGCCGGCCTGTTTCAGACCCGCGGCAATGCGGGCGACTTCGGCGCGCAACCAGTCGCGCGTAACCTCGCGGCGACCTCCCGCCTCGTCGGTCTCCACGACACAAACGGCCGCGCCCGGCCCGCGCAGCAGGTTTTCCGCCAGATTGAGCTTCGCATCGGGAAAGAAGGCCGCACCCGTCATCCAGGTGTTCGGCGAAGGTACGAAATCGCGATCCCCCGGCTCGCCAACAAGACCGGCAAGGTCCCAGACAGTGCGCCAGAACGCGCCGGGTTCGGAAATCGACCAACGATGAAGGCTGTCGTAGTCATTCGGGTCTATCCCCGCCATCCGCGCAAACCGCGCCATTCCCGAACCATGCGCCATGGTTTCGGGCGGGCTCCAGAGCGTCTCCGCCATATCTTCTGATCCTCCTCCGGGCGGGCCGGAAATTTCGACCTGACCCCGCTTCACGACGGACTATATTTTGAGTATAACCAGAATGTCAATATTCTGATCATGACAAGAATTTGGGAGGCAGGCATGGCAACGGATGTGTTCATCGTCGCGGCGAAGCGATCGGCAATCGGACGGCTCGGCGGTGCACTGTCGGAGCTTGCGGCCGCCGAAGTCGGCGCGCAGGTGATCGCGGATCTCCTGAAGAAGTCCGATGTCGATCCGGCCGCCATCGATGAGATTATCATCGGACAGGTGCTTTCCGGCGGCGCCGGACAGAATCCTGCCCGTCAAGCCTCGCTTCGGGGCGGATTGCCAGCCCATGTACCCGCCTCAACCCTTAACATGGTGTGCGGCGCAGGGCAGAAATCAATCCACATGGCAGCCCAGGCCATCAAGGCCGGCGACGCGGGGCTGATCCTCGCCGGCGGACAGGATTCCATGAGCCGTGCGCCTTACGTGGTCGAAAAGGCCCGTTTCGGCCAGAAGATGGGCGACATCGCCATGCGCGACATGATGGTTCTCGATGGGCTATGGGACGCATTCCACGACGTCCATATGGGCGTGACGGTCGAGCAGATCGCACGGCGCTTTCAGATCACCCGCGCAGAGCAGGACGCCTTCGCCCTCGCTTCCCAGCAAAAGACGCTTGCGGCGCAAGAGGCCGGACGTTTTGCCGCCGAAATCGCGCCCATCTCCGTGCCGTCACGAAAGGGACCACAGGTCTTCGACACGGACGAGCATCCCCGCGCCACAACACTCGAACGTCTGGCCGCCATGCGCCCGGCCTTCGAGGAGGACGGAACGATCACCGCCGGCAATGCCTCGGGCCTCAACGATGGCGCGTCTGCCGTTCTCGTCGCCTCGGAAAAGCGTATGAACGAACTCGGCCTCACGCCGCTGGCACGGGTTGCCTCTTATGCCAGCTTCGGCATGGAGCCGATGGACATGGGGCTTGCCCCGGTCGGCGCGGCGCGTGCGGCCCTCAGCCGTGCCGGCTGGAGCGTCGACGATCTGGACGTTATGGAAGTCAACGAAGCCTTCGCCGCGCAATCCATCGCCGTGCACAGGGAAATGGGCTGGGACGCCGAACGCGCCAATCCGAATGGCGGCGCAATCGCGCTCGGCCATCCGCTCGCCGCCTCCGGAAACCGTATCGTCGTCTCGCTGGTGCATGAAATGCTGCGTCGGAACGCCCGACGCGGCCTCGCCACCTTGTGCATCGGCGGCGGCATGGGGGTGGCCATCTGTCTGGAAAGGGCCTGACGGGAGATCATGGCGCGGAACGACCCAGAGCACCGGTTCTAGATGCCCGTCCCCTCGTTGGCCACCTCGCCCATCTCGACGCAACCATTGCAGCACTTGCAGTTACCTGAGAAACAGATGAGGGAGCTGCTTCCCTGCCGTCGCACGCGTTCTTCCGCGGACTCGATAACAAGACCGATGTCCTCCCCCCGTTGGCGCTTACGCTTGTGAAACCGGGACTGCAACACTCACCTCAAATCCTTCCGATCGGCCTTGTGCCGGGGAATAAAGACGCAGAGTGCCCTCGGCCCGCTCGCAAATGGTGCCGACGATGGCCAGGCCGAGCCCGCTTCCCTCGTTGGTTTTGCCGCCGCGCTCGAAACGGTTGGCCAGTCGCGCCAGCGTTTCGGGAGGCACGACGTCCGCGTCATTGACGACTCGCAGCACACCGTTCTCATCAAGCGAAATCTCGATCGGGCCGCCCTTGCGTCCGTGCCGCAGCGCGTTCTCGACGAGATTGCGCACGAGAATGCCGAAGATGTCCGGATCGATATCGGAGAGAACGGGCGCTTGCGGCTTCGACAGCGTAATCGCGTCGTTGCCGGACAGGTCCCGGATGTCTCCGACAACGATGTCCAGCACCAGGCGCAGGTCACTGAGTTCATGCTTGCGCATCTGGCCGCCCTCGACGCGCGCGAGCTGCATCAGCTTTTCCGACAGTCTCGCAAGACGCTTCAGCGTGGCTTCGATATCGGCTGCGCGCTTGCGTATGTTCTGGTCCGTCGTCTCGCTGCGAAGGCGTTGCGCCTGGGCAATCGCACCGGCAAGTGGCGTGCGCAACTCGTGTGCCGCATTGGCCGCGAAGGTGCGCTCGGCCTCAAAGGCTTCTCTCAGCCGCATCAAGAGATGGTTGAGTTCGGTAAAGGCGGGCTCCAGCTCCGCGGGTAGCGTGCCCTCGACCGAGATGGGTAAGAGATCATAGGCCCCGCGCGAAGCCAGTGCGTCACGAAGCCTGCGGATGGGAGCCAGATTGCGCCGGACGGCATAGGCGATGCCGAAGAAGCTCAGGGGAAGCATCGCGACCAGCGGGATACCAAGGGAAATCTGCATGCGCCTGGCCAATTGTCTGCGATGCGCAAGCGGTTCCGCGACCGTAATGGTGATGCTGCCGCGCACAGCTTCATCGCTGTAGAAGCGGAAATTGCCGTCCTGACTGAAGCCCACTCCCTTATATGGCGGAAAAGCCGTGGTGTCTGCCTTGTGCGACTGCATCAACACTTTGCCGTCATTGCTGCGGACGACATAGGTGAAGAATTCGTCGTGACTGCGCACGGTGGCCATTTCCTGCGGCGGCCCGTCATCATCCTCCCGTCCAAGGATATCGATGACGGCGATGGGCAAAATCCGCTGCGCGGTTTCCTGCAGGGAGGAGTCGAACTCCATGTCCAGTTCGCGACCGACAAGCGCCGAGGTCACGGAGGCCACCGCAATCCAGAGCACCGCCACCAGAAGCCCGATCCCGATGGCAAGCCGTGCCTGCAGCGAATCCCAACGCGTCATGGCTTCCCCAACCTGTAGCCGAGCCCGCGCTCGGTCGAGATGATGGACGGGCCAAGCTTCTTGCGCAGGCGGCTGATATGAACCTCGATCGTGTTGCTTTCCACTTCCGTATCGAAGGAATAGAGGCTTTCTTCCAGCTGTAGTTTGGACAGCAATTGACCCGGCCGCTGCAGGAAGGTCTCGAACAGAACCCATTCCCGCGCGGTCAGTTGCACGGGCTTGCCATCGCGATAGACGTTGCGGGCAGCAAGATCGACCTCCAGCGGCCCCAGGACCACGAGGGGATTGGGATTGCCGCTGTAGCGCCGTGCCACAGAGCGGATGCGGGCGGAAAGTTCTGCAAGATCGAAGGGCTTGACGAGGTAATCGTCGGCGCCCGCATTCAGCCCTTCGATGCGATCGGAGACCTGATCGAGCGCGGTCATGATGATCGCCGGGGTGACGTCTCCGCGGCCCCGCAAGGCCTTGAGAAAAACGATGCCTCGGCCATCGGGAAGCATCAGATCGAGAAGAATGAGATCATAGCTTGTCGTGGCGAGGGCATCGCCGGCAGCGTCCAGACGTGTGACCCAGTCGGTGCCATGACCATCCGCGACAATCTGGTCGCGCACGGCCGCACCAAGCACCGTGTCGTCTTCAATCAGCAGGACTCTCATGCCGCTAGTTCTTTCCCGATTCTCTCAGTCTGGATTATTCATGACGCTGCTGACGCGAACCTGAAGGCGGAGGAGTGCCCGGTTCAGGCAGGCTTCAGGTCCGATCTCTAGGAATGTGATATGGGATTCTCTCACGTGGAGTATGATCGTGCAGAAAGCTGTTGCCGTCACCTTTGCCATTTCGCTGACCTTTGCCGGCCAGGCTCTGGCAGACGATGGCTGCTGGGCGCCGATGAGCGACTGGCAACCGCGTCGAGCCGTGGAAACCATGGCAGCCCAACAGGGCTGGACCGTGCGACGCATCATGATTGATGACGGCTGCTACAAGGTTTTTGGCCGTGACAGTACCGGCAAGGACATCCGCTTGACCGTCAACCCCGTGACGCTGGAGATCCTCAAGACCCGCGATCGCGATGATCATGATCTTGGACACGACGATCACCATAAAAGCCACGAGCACGACTAGAACCTCTGTGGGGCATCCGGGAACGGATGCCGATCATCATGGCGCTCTTCGGCACGGTACAGCGCAATCTGCTGATCTGAAACTACATGATGTAAGATCAAAAGCTTGGCGTCTCCGAGTGCAGACACGTCCGGGCGGCAGTCTGTTCTGCCTTGCGCTGGAACGCCCGCGGCCCACCTTGCGCACCCTCATCTCCCATTGCGTCATCTGACGCTCCGTTCCTGAAGCCAAACTGAAGCGATTACGGCTCAGCCGTCATCGCAGGATCAGGTTCGGCGCCCAGAAGAGGCGCGTTCAGGATATCCAAGGAGATTTGCATGACCCGCAAATACAAAATCATCGGCCTCACGGTACTGCTCACGACCGCGATCACCCTGCCCGCACTCGCCGCCTACAGCCTTTCGGGCCAACCCGTTGCCAACGTTTCAACCGACAACGGCCGCAAGGCAGAGGGCGCCGGCTACACCCTCGTGGATGACGACGGCCATCACGGCTCGGCCCGCCACGCGCAAGAACGCGGCGGCGACGACGACGATGATGACGATGGCGATAATTTCAGTTCCGGCACGACCGCGCCCCCGCCAGCGGCCGAACCACCGGCAAACGGCCTCTTCAACCACGGATCGAACAAGCCGGGTGCCCAGATCAACTGATCCCCACGGCAGCGACCGCCGCCACTGGCGGCCGCTGCGCACTGGAAGCTGACGGCAAGCTGAAGCGACTTTGGTTGCCGTGTCAGCCAAAACTCAGCTTCGCAGTGCAACAATTCTTCCAGATCTGAAAAAGCAGGAGCTTGAGATGAAAAGATTGGTGACCGCGCTCGTCATGACGACAGCCTTGACCGTGCCAGGGCTTGCCATGGCCCGGCAGGTAACGCTGAAGGCCAAGATGGCCGATTATGGCGGCAACAACGCCTTCGTCGTCATGTATGTCACTGACGCACAAGGCAAATATGCCGGAACCCTCTGGATGGCCGGAGGCCGCGCGAAATATTATCGCCACCTGACCGAGTGGTATCGCGCGACGGGTGGCAACACCGCGGAGATCAACGGCATTACGGGCGCCAGCGTCGGTTCGGGACGCGCGCTGACCGTGACGCTCGATCTCGCCGATACGCTCTTCGATGCCGGCTACAAGCTTCACATCGATGCGGCCGTGGAAGACATGCGCGAAAGCCCCTCCGAAATCTCCGTGCCACTCACGGCAACAGGGAGCGGAAAGCCGGTCGCGGGGAAGCGCTATATCGCAAACTTCGAATACAAGATGTGATTGGATAGCTCCATGATGCGCTTTATCCACCGCTGGCCGGGTCTTCTGGCTGCCATTCTCGTGATCTGCATGTCGCTGAGCGGTGCAGCACTCTCGGTTTTCCCAGCCATCGAAAGTCTGTCGACACCCGCGCAGCCGGAAAGCGGCCTCGATGCAGCTACGGTCGCGACACGCGTTCAGACGGCCTACCCGACAGTCGAGGAAATCCGCGTGAACGCGGCGGGGCGCATCACGGCCTACTGGTTTGATGCCGAAAGCAAGCCCCAGGCCGCCGTCATCGATCCGATGACCGGCAAGGGGGTCGCCAGCGCAGAAGCTCCGGCCTTCGAGCGGTGGCTGAAGAACTTTCACCGGTCTCTGCTGATGGGCGAGAACGGCCGCATCATCATGGCGGTCACCGCCCTGGCGATGCTGGTTCTTTCCGTTTCCGGTCTTTTCCTGGTGGTGCGCCGCACGGGTGGCTGGCGCCGCTTCTTCTCGCCGCTCAAGGGGCCTAATGCCGGGCGCATCCATGTCGAGATCGCCCGCCTCAGCGTTGCCGGCCTGCTTCTCTCATCAATGACAGCCATGTGGATGACAGCCTCGACCTTCGGTCTCGTCCCGCAAAGTGCAGACGGGCCCGCCATGCCCTCAGCGACCAGCGGTCGCTCGGGCTACGCAGTCGGCGAAATGACACCTCTGAAGACGCTTCCGATCAACGCACTGCGCGACCTCACATTTCCCGCCGCTGGCGACGCTAACGATGTCTACACGCTCAGGACTGAAAGCGGCTCCGGCTATATCGACCAGGGTGACGGCAGACTTCTCGCTTGGGAAAATGCCACAATCTGGGACCGCATCGGCGCGACTGTCATGATGTTGCACACCGGCCGCGGTGCCGCCTTGCTCGGCCTTCTCCTGGGCCTCTCGTCCCTTGGCGTTCCGGCGCTCAGCGTAACAGGCGTGCTGCAATGGTGGGCCGGGCGCAAGGCGAGACCGCGCATTTCCGGCAATGCGGGCGCAGGGCGTGCGAGCACCGTCATTCTTGTGGGCAGCGAAGGCGGCTCCACCTGGGGCTTTGCCGCCACGCTCCATGCCGCCCTCGCCAAGGCCGGCGAACATGCCCATGTCGCTCCCATGTCGGCCTTTGAGCCGGAGCGCTACAGCGCAGCCAAACGGATCATCTTCATGGCCGCAACCTATGGCGACGGCGACGCGCCGGCCTCGGCCAGGAATTTCCTGGGCCGCCTGACGACGACGAAGCGTGCGCGGAACATTCCGATCAGCGTGCTGGGCTTCGGGGATCGCAGCTTTCCGCATTTCTGCGGGTTTGCCCGAGAGGTCGACGCGGAGCTGGAAAAGGCAGGTTGGACGAAGCTCCTGCCGCTCGATGCGGTCGACAGACAGTCGCCGCAGGATTTCGCCCGTTGGGGCCGCGCCCTTGGCGACACCATTGGCATACCCCTCGATCTGCATCATGCGCCGGTCGTGCCGCAGTTGACCGGCCTGACGCTGATATCACGGCGCGACTATGGCGCGGCCGTCCAGGCACCGGCGGCCATCCTGCGCTTCGCCCTGCCCCGGACTGGCTTGTGGCAGAGGCTGTTGGGCTGGGCGCCACGCTTTGCGGCGGGAGATCTCATCGGCATCGTGCCCTATGGGTCGAATACGCCGCGCTTTTATTCGCTCGCATCGTCTTCGCGCGACGGGTTCGTGGAAATCTGCGTCCGCAAGCATCCGGGCGGGCTCTGTTCCACCCGCCTTGTCGACATGATGCCCGGCGACAAGGTTCATGTCTTCTTCCGCTCCAACCCGGACTTTCGTCCCGCGAAGAACAGGAAGCCTGTCGTTCTCATCGGTGCCGGAACAGGGATCGGGCCGCTCGCCGGTTTTGTCCGCGCCAACGAGAGCAAGCGGCCGATGCACCTGTTCTTCGGCGCGCGCCACCCGTCCAGCGACGTCTTCTATGCACCGGAAATCGACCGCTGGCTTGACGAGGGCAAGCTCACCTCGATCCAGACCGCCTTCTCGCGCACGGCTGCGCGCAGCTATGTCCAGGATGCCGTGCGTCGGGATGGGCCCAGGATCGCCGCGCTGATCGCCTCAGGTGCCCAGGTTATGGTCTGCGGTGGCGCGGACATGGCAAGTGGCGTCAAGGCAGCACTTGGAGACATTCTGGCACCCCTCAACCTCACGACTGCAAAGCTGAAGGCAGAAGGCCGCTATGCCGAAGACGTTTACTGATCTGACCCGCAACACCTTGAACGGGTCAACAATGGGCACCCGCTGGTCGGCGCTCTTTTACGCGGACCGTGCGTTCGACGCGAAAGCTCTGGAGAAGGCGCTGCAGGCCGCCGTCGATGAGGTGGACATGTTGATGTCCACCTGGAAACCGGATAGCGCGCTCATGCGCTTCAACGCCGCGCCGGTGAACCTTTGGCTTCCCCTGCCCGAGCGCCTTCTGCACGTTCTGGAGGTTGGCCTTGAGATTGGCAGGCAGTCCGACGGCGCCTTCGATATCGGCCTCGGCGATGCCGTCTCGGCCTGGGGCTTCTGCGCCGAGGCTGCGGACGCCGCAAGGATCCGCGCCGCGCTCGTGAACAGGCGCCAACCTGCGCATGCCATACTGGAGATCGACAGGGTTCGCGGCCTCGCCCGCAAATCCGCGCCACTGCAGATCGATTTATCGGGGATCGCGAAGGGATACGGCGTGGACCGGCTGTCCGAGGTCGCCCAAACTGCGGGCATCACCGACGGCGTCTTCTCAATAGACGGCGAACTTGTTGCGCTCGGCCAACAACCCGACGGCAAAGATTGGGCAATCGCGATCGAAAAGCCGGAATACGGGGTTCGTAGCGTGCATTCGCTCCTCGAATTGAAGAACACGGCTGTCGCGACATCCGGCGATTATCGCCACTGGGTCGATGTAAACGGCAGGCGGATGTCGCACACGATGGATCCCCGCCGCGGCGCGCCGCTGCTTGATAGCCCAGCTTCGGTGACGGTTCTCGCCGCCAATTGCACAATCGCCGACGCATGGGCCACCGCGATGATGGTTCTGGGGGAAGCGCGTGGCAAGCTGCTGTCGAAAAGGCTTGATCTGGAGGTTCTGTTCCTTCACCGAGCAGCGTCCTCCGACGACATCGACGACGTTCGTCCTTCGAATGCCGGAACCACCGAGACCATGTCATCGCCGCCCGGGCTCAAAGCCTCCGGCGCGTCGTAAAGCGTAGGCGGCGGCGGGCACCTCGCCATGAACCGCCTTGTGCTCGTGCCCGACGGGGATGCCTGGCGAAGTAACCGCTGACAAGCCCGGCGTATCGGTTCCCGGTCCCACACATGCACAGCATAAACGGGATCAAGGCGGCCGTCCGCCGGAGCGGCGATGCTGTCGGTTCCTGACGTCGATCAATCCTGAAGGGCTGCAGTCGATAGGCGTTCTCTGAGCGACAAGCCGGGCTCGAGCTGGGCCACAGCTCGATCGAGGAGGTCATTGATCGCTTCAAGAGCGCCGATTGCCGCCTCATGCTTCAGTGTACCGGCGCTGGGTGCAGGGTTGGTGTGCGGAACGGGTTCAGGGGTCTCTCCAGCCTCGAACCATTTGGCACCGGCCAGTCTCAAGCGTGCGGTCTTTTCCATCGCTGCGGACGTGAGCCGCGCGAGGATGTCGCGTTCTTCTGCGGTGGCCGCACCATCGGCCATCGCGCTTGCCAGCACGCGTGCCCAGTGCGCGCAGGAGACCAGCAACAGAAGTTTCGTGCGGACGGAACCGAACTTTGTGACAACCGACCAGGGGCCGCCCAAAGGGCGGACGGCTGCAGCCAGGGCGCCGTATCTGTGATCGAGCTTGAGTGCTGCGCCGGTGATCTCATCGGCAGCCTTCGTCTTGTCGCCCGCAGCGGACATGAGCTCCTCAAGTGCATTGAGAAAGTCCGTCATGGCTGTATCGACCGCGCCGCTGGTCCGCACGGGAAAGATCAGGAAGGCAGCGGCAATGCCGCAAACGCCGCCCACCAGGGTCTCGGTCAGCCGCAGGAAGAGGAGCTCCGGCGTGAACATGCCCATGAGCCCATAAAGCAAGGCGAGGCCGTTGGTGAAGAAGAAGATCATCCAGCCATAGGATGCCTGCAGATTGTAGACGGCGAGGAAGAATAAGATAGGGATCAACAGGCCTCCCGCGAGCGGATGCTCATGCAGAAGCGTAGCAAGCAGGGTGCCGGCCAGAACCCCGCCCAGTGTTCCGGCGGCGCGATTGAGCGCGCGTATGGCAGTGTCGGCGCGCGTCCGCGTATTGTTGAAGACCAGGTAGGCGGTGATTACGGCCCAGTACCATCGCGTCGGAGAGAGCATCAGGCCGGCGGCCAACGCCAGACCGCAGGCGACCGTCACCTGGATCGGGCGATGAAACGCCGCCGGGATGCCCAGTCGACGGGGACCAAGGGCGGCCTGAACGGCAGCCGGCGCCGTTGCGGCGGCGCGCTCGAAAACCGGCGATGGCGAGGGGCCCAGCGCGATGTTAATGCGCGCGCGGGCGCGGCGGACCTCCTGCAGCAATTGCACGGCTTCTCCGCTGTCGCCGATCGTCGTCGGAGGGGCTGCCGCGAGCGTCGGCCCCTTTTCGCTCAGCAAGGCTCGCAAGGCCTCTGGTGGCGGCAGTTCCGTCTCGCGATAGCGCACCAGCCGCTCGACAGCGAGAAGGAGATCAATCAATCCGCCTGCGAGATCAGCTGTGGCGCCGTCGACGGCCCATCCTTCGGGCGTGATTTGGGGCACGAGCCCTTCGGCCATCAGCAGGATTTCGCGCAATTCCGTCATCTGGGTCCTGACCGTCATGCGGTCATCGGTCGGCAGTCTGCCGTTGAGCGAGGCCTGTAGAAGATGCCGGAGGATCAGATTGATCCTGTGATCAATCGTCCTGAGGGCGCGTCGGAAATCGCGCTCCGGATTCTCGGTGAAGAGCAGGGTTGAGGCCACCTGCGCGGACCCAAGAGCAACCGCTGCCGCCAGAAGCATGAACCCGGCCTCCGAGGGAGCGGGATGCATGTAGTCGCCCATGAAATAGCCCATGAACGCGACAAGACCCACCCCCAGCCAGCGCATTCCATAGCGCCTTATGTAAACCGAGACGAAGATGACCGACAGGAATACGATGTCTGCCACAACAGGCTGCGATGCCAGTGCGCCTGCGAGAATCGAGATTGATGCTCCGACAAGTCCGGCCAGAGTGCGCGTGACCGTCTGACGTCGCCAGCCCACATCGCGGATGCCGATCGTTCCGATGAAGGAGAGCAGGATCGCCAGGCCGTAAGCCGCGACCGGCAGGGGACGAACCTGATGCACGGCAATGAGGACAATTACCGTCAACACCAATGCGAAGAGCGCGCGGGCCGCAATGCGCAGTCGCGAAAGCGCCGGATCGGCGGCTGACAGACGATCTATCAGGTGTGTCGACAGGCGATTATAAATGAGCGATTGCGTGGAAATGTCCCGCTCCTGTCCTGGCTATCTGGCTTAGGGCCGACACCTTGCCGGCCGGCGTCGATCCCCTCAACGATTTCCGCCGGAGGTTAACATAGCGGTGGTTAACGATGCCAGCAGTCGGCGGTCGATGCATGAACACTGAAAACAAGACTGACGTTCACGCGCCTGACACCGACTGACTGTCTCAAGCGGGGACGTCCGGTGCTGCAAATCTGCCTGCGCACGCACAACCAAAAGCGGAACTTGTTTCAAGCGGGAACGCAACCACGTGCCTCGCCTGCTGCAATCTTACCCCTGCCAAGGGACGTTCGCCCACGCACCCGACTATCGACTACAACCCTTGGTAAAAATCGTGGCACACCAGGTCGGCAGCCAGAGGATATAATGACGGCCGGAACTTATTCTCGGTTGCAAGAAAGCATCGCAGCATATAAATTTTAGATTGCATATCAGTTTTAATATAACCATAGCGCGTAATATTGCAAACGCAAGGTTAACTATCTTCAGCATAGCTTATTAAACCAACTAATTTACAGATATCTTTATGAAACCTTTGCAAACTCGGCCCAACGCAAGGAGATTCATCATGAAAAACAATGTCGGCCTCACCAAGGAAGCGCTCACGGGCAGCCTGAAGGACTACAGGGTACCCAATGGGATAGACCTGATCGCCCGAACCGACGCATTCTTTGACTGGCAGCAGAAGCGCCGCGAGCAAACGGTCTGGCCTTACGCCCGGACAATTTCCACGCCGCCGGCGCCGAACTGCGAAGCAGTCTCGGATTCAAACGAAAAACTGTCCGGGGTGAATTTCGGCTCACAGGATTACATGTCCCTTTCCTCGCACCCCAAGGTGAAGCAGGCGGCTATCGACGCGATCGGCAGGTTTGGTGTGCATAGCGCAGGCTCCGCAGCGCTTCTCGGCAATACGGCGCTTTCGCGTGAGCTCGAACAGGAACTCAGCCAGTTCATGGGCGGCCGCGAGATCGTTCTTTATCCGACCGGCTGGGCTGCAGGCTACGGAGCGATCCAGGGTCTTGTCAGACCCAAGGATCACATCGTCATGGATATTCTGGCACATTCCTGCTTGCAGGAGGGCGCCAAGGCTGCGACTGGCAATATTCATTTCAACCGGCATCTCGATCTGCAATCGGTGAAGGGAAAGCTCCAGCGCATTCGTCAGCAGGATAGCAAGAACGCCATTCTTCTCGTGACGGAGTCCTTGTTTTCCATGCATTCAAACACGCCGGATCTGAAGGGTCTGCGGGAACTGTGCGACCGCTATTCGGCGACGCTGTTCGTCGACTGCGCCCATGATCTCGGCTGCATGGGCGAAAACGGGCTAGGCCAACTTGAGACACAGGATGTATTCGAAGGCGCCGATATCGTTATCGGCAGCTTCTCGAAATCCTTCGCGTCGAACGGTGGCTTTGTCGCCGTCAAGACGCGGGCCGCAGCGGAATATCTGCGCTACTACAGCGCCACAACGACCTTCTCCAACGCAATGTCGCCGGCGCAGGCCGCTGCTGTCCTCGCCGCCCTGGAAATCATCCGCTCGCAGGAAGGCAAGAAACTGCGCCGCACACTCTTGTCAAACATTCTCAAACTGCGCACCGATCTCTCGCGAGCCGGACAGGAAGTGCTTGGCGTCGCCTCACCTATCGTGCCTGTCCACGTCGGCGACGAAGCAAGAGGCCGCATCATCTCCAGAGAGATGTCGGCGATCGGCGCGATCGCCAATCTCGTCGAGTATCCGGCCGTGCCGCTGGGTCAATCGCGCTTCCGGCTACAGGTGATGGCAAATCATACGGACAGCGATATTGAAACCATAGTCACCGCATTTCGCAACTGCATGGAGATGACTGCCACGTCCGGAGATCTCAGCCAGATGGGATCACATCTGACAGTAAAAGGACGGCGCTCGAACGCCGCATAGAGATCCCGGGCAAAGGGCTTCGTTCTTTATGTAGAAGGTTGAGCAGTGAACGTTGAACACAAAAAATGGGGAGGACATCGTCATGGCGATCAAGATGCTTGATGAACTGATTGACATTTTTGCATCGCCGCAACAATGGAGCGACCTCGATGCGCGCAAGCGCGTCCGCATTTTCGTGCTCAGCCACATTTTCGGTCCGGTGCTGGGCTTGCCGATCCCCTTGTTGCTGATGTATGTGGATCCGCAGCCATTTCCGCACGTCTACATCCTCGCGGCGTCGGTCCTGGCGTTCTGGTTGTTCCCCTTCCTTCTCCGGCGCTGGCCGCAAAATTACACCGCGTTCTGTTTCATATCGATTCTGAACCTGAACTTCGCGGTGCTTTGGGGGGCCTACAATTACGGAGCCGTGAGCTCACCCTTCCTGCTCTGGTACATTCTGATTCCGCTTCTGGCGTTTTTTTACCTGGGCGGCGGATTGAAGGCGCAATTGCAGGTTTTCGTCCAGATCGTGCTCGGCCTTGGGAGTTTCAGCATCGCTTCGCTGATCGCTCGGGACCATCTGCCGCAGCACATTCCCGTCCATGACATGACGATCGCGGGCCTTTTGTCGGCCTTCTGTTCGACCACCTATGCATTCGTGATGGCGAGCTATTATTCGGCAATCGTCGACAATCAGTCGGAACTCATCCGGGAAATCGACCGACACAAGGAAACATTGCACCAGCTTGTCGCAGCCAAGGATGAGGCGGAAAGCGCGACGGAACTGGCCGAGGCTCGCAATGCGGAGCTCGTGGAGGCCAAGAGCCGACTGGAAATCACCGCCCTTCACGACTGGCTGACAGGGCTTCCGAACCGCCGCTACCTCGACGACATTCTGGCGCAATACTGTTCCCATCTGGGCGAAAACGGCGGCTCCATCGCCGTCCTTCACATCGACCTGGATCTTTTCAAGCAGATTAACGACAGCATGGGCCATGTGGCCGGCGACGCGATGCTCGTGCATGTAGCAAAGCTCCTGAGTGCCAGCGCAAATGCCGATGATTTCGTCGCACGCGTGGGCGGCGATGAGTTCATCATCGTCCGCACCGTCGAGACCGATACGGAAAGCCTTGCAGCTTTCGCCGCAGACCTGATCGACGACATTTGCCAACCTGTTCCCTACGACGGAAAGCTGTGCCGCTTCGGCGCATGCGTGGGCATCGTTGTCGAAAGCGGGCATGCGGTGCGGGCGGAGAACCTTCTGATCAACTCGGACGCCGCGCTTTACCGCGCAAAGTCACGCGGTCGAAACAGGTATGAGTTCTTCAACGAGGAACTGAGGGCGTATCTGGAAGCCCGAACCCGCCTTTCGGAAGACCTTCTGCGCGGGATCGAAAACAAGGAATTCATTCCCTATTACCAACCGCAGTTCGACGCGCGGACCCGGGAGGTCGTCGGGCTTGAGGCCCTTGTTCGGTGGAGCCACCCGATCCGCGGCGTGCTTGCGCCCAGCGAGTTCCTGCAGGTCGCGGAAGAACTCGGCGCGGTCGACCTCATCGACATGGCAGTGCTCGATAGCGCAGTCGCAGATCTGGAAGACTGGACCCGCAACGGCTTCGTCGTCCCTAAAATCTCGGTCAATGTGTCGGCAAAGCGAATTTCTGACAACGATCTGATTCACAATCTCACCGCAATGAATCTGCCGAAGGGCCTCATCACGTTCGAACTGGTGGAATCCATCTTTCTGGACGAGACAGACGCCAATCTGGAAAACAATATCCGGCAGATCAAGGACATGGGCATCGACATCGAAATCGACGATTTCGGCACCGGACACGCATCGATCGTCAGCCTGCTGAAGCTCAATCCGAAGCGACTCAAGATCGACCGTCAGTTCGTCGAACCGATCCTCCGCTCCAAGGAAAACGCCAAACTGGTGGAATCCATCATCGAAATCGGGAAAACCCTGAACATCGAGGTCATCGCAGAGGGTGTCGAGACTATGGAACAGGCCGCCCTGCTGCAAAAGCTGGGGTGCGATGCCCTCCAGGGCTTCGTGTTCTCGCGTCCCCTGCCGAAGATGAACATCTCCGCCCTGCTGACGCACACGAGACGGCAGGCAGCCTCCTAGAGCATTTCAGCGTTTTACAGAAAAACTGAAATGCTCTATCTCCTTGGTTTTACTCAAATCCTTAGGCGAAACCGGTTTCCGCTTTCGCTGGAATGACTCTAGTCGGAGGCGACGGAGACGGTTCTCGCGTCAGGATCGCCCAACTCCGATGCGGCGTATCCGTGTCGGGCATGAAAGCGCGCCAGTTCGCGCGGCTGCAAAGCCGTTCCCGTAAAGGTCTCGACATAGGCGGGGATGCGCGCCATGCGCAGGGAAAGGTCTTCCTTCGTCTGCATCGAGATATAGCCGATCTGCACAAGGTAGAGCGTGCGGGCGCGGACGTCAGCCGCTGCTTCGTCGAAACCGAAGCGGGCGAACATGCGTTTCAGCGCATGGAGTCGCGCCTGGTCGGCTGCTTGCACCTCGCGCTGCGCCTCGTCCGACTGGATCGCCCAGCTGCGGACGGCAAATTCGAACTGCGAATCGAAGAGGTCCCGCTTCAGCCAGCAGTCGAAGACATTCAACACCGCCTCGGCGATCGAATCCGCATAGGCCTCCGCACGAGCGACGAGATTGCCTGTATTCTTGTCGCGCCAGCGCGCGATGAGTCCGGCCAGGAGCGCCTCGCGATCCTCGAAGAACCAATAGAAGCTCGTCCGCGACAGCTTCAGCCGCTTGGCGAGCGGCTGGATCTTCACAGCATCCACTCCGCCATCCAGAAGCGCCTCGTAGGCTGCCTCCAGCCACACATCTGCCGATCCGCGCCAGCCACTTTCGTTCGCAATCCCGTCCATCCACATTGGTTAGCAGAGTCGAGAAGCCCCAACAAGTAAATGTTCATCAGTGTCTCTATACTTGACACTAATGAACATTCTGATGTTTTCTCCGGATATCAACTCCCGGGAGCACCCCTCATGTCGAACGATCCGCTGCTGCAACCCTACAAACTCAAGCATCTCACGCTCCGGAATCGCATCATCGTAAGCTCGCACGAGCCGGCCTATCCGGAAGATGGCATGCCGAAGGAACGATACCGCGCCTACACGGTCGAGCGCGCACGGGGCGGCGTGGCGATGACGATGACGGCTGGCTCGGCGGCCGTGTCGAAGGACAGCCCGCCAGTGTTCAACAACCTGCTTGCCTATAAGGACGAGATCGTTCCGTGGGTGAGGCAGATGACGGACGCCGTTCATGAAGAGGGCGCCGCGATCATGATCCAGCTCACCCATCTGGGCCGACGCACGCGCTGGGACAAGGGCGACTGGCTGCCCGTGGTGGCGCCCTCGCATCATCGCGAACCTGCGCATCGTGCCTATCCAAAGAAGATCGAGGACTGGGATATCGAGCGGATCATCAAGGACTTCGCCGACGCGGCGGAGCGCATGAAGGCCGGCGGCATGGACGGCGTAGAGCTCGAGGCCTATGGGCATCTGATCGACCAGTTCATCTCACCGCTCACCAATGAACTCGAGGGCCCCTATGGCGGCTCGCTCGACGACCGGCTGCGCTTTTGCTTCGACGTCTTCAGGGCCATGCGCGCCCGCGTTGGCAACGACTTCATCCTCGGACTTCGCTACACCGCCGACGAACGCCTCGACGGTGGAACGACGAAACAGGATGGGCTGGAGATTTCAAGGCGCCTCAAGGAAAGCGGCCTGATCGACTATCTCAACGTCATCCGCGGCCATATCGACACCGATCCAGGCCTCACCGACGTCATCCCGATTCAGGGCATGGCGAACGCCCCGCACCTCGACTTCGCTGGCGAAGTGCGCGCCGCCACACAGTTTCCGACCTTCCATGCGGCGAAGATCCCGGATGTGGCGACGGCCCGCCACGCCATCGCCTCGGGCAAGGTCGATATGGTGGGCATGACACGCGCGCACCTGACCGACCCCCATCTCGTGCGCAAGATCATCGAGAAGCGTGAGGAGGATATCCGTCCCTGCGTTGGCGCGAATTACTGTCTTGATCGCATCTATCAAGGTGGAATGGCGTTCTGCATCCACAACGCGGCAACGGGACGCGAGCAAACCATGCCGCATATCGTTTCCAAGGCGCAAACACGTCGCAAGATCGTTGTCGTCGGCGCGGGTCCGGCGGGGCTTGAGGCAGCGCGCGTCTCGGCCGAGCGCGGTCACGAGGTTATCGTCTTCGAAGCCGCCAACAATGCCGGCGGCCAAATCCGCCTTACGGCGCAGAGCCCGCGCCGGCGCGAGATGATCAGCATTGTCGAATGGCGCATGGCGCAATGCGAGAAGCTCGGCGTCAGCTTCCGCTTCAACACCTGGGCGGATACCGACATGATCCAGGCCGAAGCGCCCGATGTGGTGATCATCGCCACCGGCGGCCTGCCGCATACCGATGTCCTGCGTGCGGGCAATGACCTCGTGGTGTCGGCCTGGGACATCATCTCCGGCGACATCAAGCCGGGTGCTAACGTCCTGATCTTCGACGATGCCGGCGATCATGCGGGGCTGCAGGCTGCTGAGTTTCTGGCCGCCGCAGGCGCGAAGGTGGAAATCATGACGCCAGACCGGTCCTTTGCGCCAGAAGTCATGGCGATGAACCTAACGCCCTATATGCGCTCGCTGCAGAAGCACGACGTAACCTTCACCGTGACCTATCGCCTCGATGCCGTCGAGAAGGACGGCAACCAGCTTGTTGCCCATGTCGGCAGTGACTACGGCGGCGTTGCCAGGACCCGCATCGTTGACCAGGTCGTCGTCAACAACGGCACGATCCCGCTCGACGAGCTCTATTTCGAGCTCAAGCCGCTTTCATCCAACCTGGGTGCTGTCGATTACGACCGACTGATCGACGGCAAGCCGCAGACGATGAGCGGTAATCCGGGTGGCAACTTTCAACTGTTCCGGATCGGCGATGCCGTGGCGGCCCGCAACACGCACGCGGCCATCTATGAGGCCCTCAGGCTCGCCAAGGACCTGTAAGCGTGAAAGCAGAGGTAAGAAGCTGGGGCGGACCGGTTCGCGCGCGAGACCTGCTCCCTCGCGCCCTCGCACGACCTGTCTTGAGGTGGCGTGGTCAAAACCAGGATATCACAGCCGTTCGTGCCCCTGAAGGTGCGACACCCGCCGCCGCTCCTAAGCGGCGGCTGGCGCGGTGCTCGTCACATCCGGACGATCGGCTTGATCGTCTTGCCGCTTTCGGAATCGTGGATCGCGTTGTTGATTTCGTCAAAGGGGTAGAAGGTGACGAGCTTGTCGAAGGGGAAGAGGCCCTTGGAATAGAGTTCGACCAGTTCCGGGATGAAGACATCCGGATTGGACTCGCCCTCGACAATGCCCATGAGACGCCGGCCGCCGGACATGAAATGCGTCTCGTTGAGCTGCAATTCGGCATCCGGTCCGGACGCGCCGAGAATGCCGCAGGTGCCCTTGTTGGCAAGCGACATGACGGCAGAGCGGATGACGGCGGGGATGCCGGTCGTGTCCAGTGCGAAATTCAGCCCGCGCCCGGTGATCTTCAGGATTTCGGCAACCGCATCGGCCTTGCCAGGGTTGATCGTGTGGGTCGCGCCGAGTTCCTTGGCGAGTGCCAGGCGCTCGTCATGCATGTCGATGGCAATGATCGTCGTAGCACCCACGACCTTGGCGGCCATGATGGCTGAAAGGCCAACGGAACCTGCACCGAAGACGGCGAACGTCTTACCATGGCTGACCTGCAGCGCGTTCATCACCGCACCCGCGCCGGTCTGGACGCCGCAGGCGAGCGGCCCGAGCAGTTCGAGCGGCGCGGTGTCCGGCACCTTCACGACGTTCAGCTCGTTGCAGATGGCATAGGTCGCGAAGGAAGACTGGCCGAAGAAGTTGGAATGGATGGTCTCGCCGTCTGCGGACAGTGCCGTCGAGCCGTCGGTGCGGGTAGCGAAGAAGTTGCGGGGGAAGAATTCCTCGCAATAGGTGATGGTGTTTTCCTTGCAGCACTGGCAGGTGCCACAGGAGGCGAAGGTCATGACGACCTTGTCGCCCGGCTTCACCTTGTAGACGGCCGAGCCGACCTTTTCGACAATGCCCGCGCCCTCGTGGCCGAGCACGACGGGCAGCGGCGTCGGTAGCATGCCATCGCGCACCACGAGGTCGGTGTGGCAGACGCCGGTGGCTACGACCTTCACCAGGATTTCATTGTCGCGCGGCTCTTCGATATCGATCATTTCGATGGAAAGCGGCTTGCCCGTTTCGCGGGCGACTGCGGCCTTGATCTGCATGGGATTTCCTCCGGATTGTATGGGCATGACGGGCGCGGCGAACCGCGCCCGTTTACGCCTTGAGAGACGTCAGAACGGATAGGGTGTGGCGGCGTCCTTCACCGAGATCCACTTCCAGGTGGTGAATTCCTCGATGTCGGCGGGGCCGCCGATCCGCGTGCCGTTGCCGGACTTGCGCGGGCCGCCGAAGGGCGCGAAGGGGCCGCCATTGACCGTCTGGTCGTTGATATGAACCATGCCGACATCCAGTTCGTCGGCGATGCGCATGGCGCGGGCCGCATTGCCGGAGATGACGCCGGCGGCGAGGCCGTATTCGCTGTTGTTGGTCAGCTCGATTGCCTCTTCCTCGGTCTTGAAGGTCGCGATGCAGGCGACGGGGCCGAAGACTTCTTCGTGGAAGGCGAGCATGTCGGGCGTGACGCCGGCGAGAACCGTTGCGGCATAGAAGCGGCCGTCATGCGTGCCGCCGGCAAGCAGCCTCGCGCCCTTGGCAACGGCATCGTCGACGAGGCGCTGGATATTGGCGACCTGGCCATCGGAGATGATCGGCCCGAGCGCGACCTGGTTGGTGGACGGATCGCCGGCAGGCAGGTGCTGGGCCTTGGCGACGAGCTTTTCGGTCAGCGCTTCGGCAATCGGCTCCTGCGCGAGGATGAGGCCCGTGGCCATGCAGATCTGGCCCTGATGCAGGAAGGCGCCCCAGGCGGAGTTGGAGGCGGCGATGTCGAGATCGGCATCGTCGAGAACGATCAGCGAATTCTTGCCGCCGAGTTCCAGCTGCACCTTCTTGAAATGCTTTCCGGCCACTTCCGCGACCTTGGAGCCGCCATTGGCGGAACCGGTAAACGAGATCATTGCAATGTTGGGATCCTTGCACATGGCTTCGCCGGCATCCGCGCCGCCCGGCACCACCTGCAGCACGCCCTTCGGTAGGCCGGCTTCCTCGAAAATGCGGGCAATGATGATGCCGCCGGAAATCGGAGTGCGCGGGTCGGGCTTGTGAACGACTGTGTTGCCGAAGGCCAGCGCTGCGGCAATCGAGCGGACGGAAAGGACCAGCGGGAAATTGAAGGGCGAGATCACGCCGACGACGCCATGCGGCACGCGCTTGGCATAATTCACGCGGTTGTCCATGGTCGGCAGCATGAGGCCGGTCGGCTGGGTGGCAAGCGTTGCGGCATGGCGGATGAAGAGCGCGCCATGCTCGATCTCGATGCCGGCCTTGGGGTAGATCGAGCCGCTTTCGCGCATGATCCAAGGGATCAACTCAGCGCCATTTTCTTCCAGCAGATCGGCGGCCTTGTTGAGGATTTTGGCGCGCTCGACGCCGGTGGTCTTAGCCCAGGCCTTCTGCGCAGCCTTCGCTTCGGCTGCGGCGCGGGCGATATCGGCCGGGCCGCCGATGCCGACGGAAGCGATCAACGCGCCGGTCGCCGGATCGCGGACTTCCGCGACGCCAGCGCTCGTCTTCTGCCAGTCAGCGAAGAAGGCGAGGCCCTGCCAGCGTTCGGCATCCAGGAAATTCTGATTGTGGATGTTCATCTGTTTTCTCCTCCATGTTGCTCTTCAGGCAGAAGGAGGGGCAAAGCTTCGCCGTTGCTCAAAACGCTGTTTTTTCAGCTGCTTGAGCGTTTGATGTCCGACGATATGCGGGCGATCAGCCCTCCCTTTGCCGCCTCCTCAAGCGGTGAAAACGAAGCAGCAAAGAGCGTGCCAAGTTCGTTTGAAGAGAGGGTCTACGCGGCAAGCACTTGAAAAATCTCAATTCCGTAATGTGCCCTGTTCGAATACCGGGATAAGCTTGCCTTTCATTAAATTCATTATAATGTAAAACAATTCATCAAATAATGAATTCGTTGGAGGCGAAGACATGAAACGGCAGCAGCCTGGCCTGATTTCGCTTGCGGAAGCCTCTAAGGGTTTGGAAACCCTGCGTGCCCGTGGGGCCTATCGCGAACTCGCCGATGGGGCGGCCCCGACGCTGAAGGAACTCACCGAAGCCATCCATTTTTCGCTCGGCGACGGGCGTATCTGGCTGAACGACCAGCGCGTCGTGCTCATGCAGTCGAAAGTGCTCGGGCGGCTGAGACAGGAGATCATCGACGCCTTCGGCTTCGAGAGTGCCAAGGCGCTGTTCATGCGCGTTGGCTACATGCAGGGCGTGCGCGATGCAGAGCTGATCCAGACGCGCTTTCCGACCAAGGACCTGACCCATGCGCTCGCCGCCGGTCCCCGCGTACACACGCTCGAAGGCTTCGTGAAGGTGACGACCAAGCATTTTGAATATGACCTGGAGAAGGGCACCTATTTCGGCGAATTCGACTGGCACGATTCTTCCGAGGCGGGTGAGCATATTGCGGCCTACGGTCTTGCGGCCGAGCCGGTCTGCTGGATGCAGACGGGCTATCCGTCCGGCTATTCAAGTTTCCTGTTCGGCCGCCCGATCATTTTCCGCGAAGTCGCCTGCGCTGGGATGGGGGCCGATCACTGCACCGTCATCGGCCAGAATGCCGAGGCCTGGGGTGCGGATGCGCCGGAGCGTGAGTATCTGGGGCTGGAGTGGAAGGCCCCACAGCGCCGGAGCGCGCGGCCGAAGCCGCCATCGACCGAGACCGAGCCCACTGCAAAAGCCGCCGGAGCATCTCAGGGGGGCGTCGTCGGCGTGTCGGCGGCGCTCCTGCGCACCCGCCACATGCTGGAGCGGGTGGCGGATACGGATGCGACCGTGCTGTTCATCGGCGAGTCCGGCGTAGGCAAGGAGCTGTTCTCCAACCAGCTTCACCTGATGAGCCCGCGCGCCGGCGGTCCCTTCGTGCCAATCAATTGCGCGGCGATCCCGGACAACCTTGTCGAGTCCGAACTTTTCGGCGTCGAAAAGGGGGCGTTCACAGGTGCCGCCGCCTCGCGCGCTGGCTACTTCGAGCGCGCTTCCGGCGGCACGCTGTTTCTCGACGAGATCGCCTCGCTCACCTACTCCGCGCAGGGCAAGGTGCTGCGCGCGGTGCAGGAGCGCGAGATTGAACGAGTGAGCGGATCGCGGACGATCCCGGTGGATGTCCGCGTGGTGGCAGCATCCAATGTGGATCTGGCCAGCGAGGTCCGCGCCGGGCGGTTCCGGCAGGACCTCTATTTCCGGCTCTGCGTCTTCCCGATCGTCATTCCACCCTTGCGCGAGCGGCGCGATGACATTCCGCTCTTGACTGAACATTTCCTGCGGCTTTTCTGCGCACGTCATCGCCGAGACGTCACCGGCTTCACGCGGCGAGCGATCGACGCTCTTCTCGCCTATCATTTTCCGGGAAACATCCGCGAGCTGCAGAACCTCGTCGAACGCGGCGTCATTTGCGCGGACGAAGGCGGCCAGATCGACATCCAGCATCTGTTCACGGGCTTCGAGCATTCCCCGACCCTGGGCATGCATCTAACGGATGAAGGGCGGGTCCAGGCTGAAACCACGGATGGCTCCATGCCCGCGCCCTCTGCATTTTCGGCGACCATCCGAAGCCCACAGGAGCTGAAAGCCATGGAGCTTTCACTTTACACGGAAGCGCTTCAGAAGGCTGGCGGCAACATCTCTGCCGCAGCGCGCGCGCTCGGCGTCACACGTGCCAGTCTCGAATACCGCCTGAAGCGTCACCGCCTGGTCTGATCAAAAGACGCGGCCACCGGCGCCTCCTGCTGGCTTTGCTGCGTCTTTCGGGGCTGGCGGACGAAGGAAACTCCACTTCAGCTTCCAGGACGCAAGCCAGAACCGTGACGCCCCTCGAAATCGTGATCACAAAAAGGCCCAAACTTTCATCCGCATTCGTTCCGGATCGCGACCATTGACTGGAGGGAAGCGCCATCGGACTCCGCAAAATACGCAATTCCGCTGAAATTCTCATTTTCTCGGGAGCGAGCTCACACGGAAATTTTGATCAAAGGCAGATCCGCCTCTTGCAAACTCAAGAACATCGGAATAATTGTGATCACATTATGAAGCCACAGGGCAGCTCGCAGCACGGAGGGGGACGACCAAATTGGACGAAAGTTCCGCAAACCGAATGCCGACGATCGCCGAATTGACCGCCCGCAGCGGCCTTGCTTCGGATCACGTTTCAACGGATCCGACGCTCCAGGAGCGCGCCTATCAGACGCTGCGCCACGCTCTCATTGTCGGCAAGCTACCGCCCGGCAAGGGCATCAGCCTGCGCGCGATGGCCGAGGATCTGGGTGTCGGGGTCATGCCGATGCGCGCTGCGATTGCTCGCCTGTCGGCGGAAAACGCGCTGACGGTCCACGACAACCGCCGCGTTTCCATTCCGGAAATGACGATTGACCGCTTCGACCAGCTCATGCAGGCCCGCCTCTTGATCGAGCCGACCTGCGCCATGCGAGCGCTCCACACGATTGACGACACCGCCCTCTCCCGCATTCGCGCCCACGACGAGCGGATCAATGCGAGCTACCAGAGTGGCGACGCCGAACTGTACATGGCGGCAAACTATGCCTTCCATTTCGAGATCTATCGTGCCGGCCCCTCCGAGGTTCTCACGCGCCTACTGGAAAGCGTCTGGATGCAGTTCGGCCCGTTCATGCGCCAGGTCTATGGAATGGTCGGGACCGTCCGACTGACGGACAAGCACGCGATGGCCATCGCGGCTATCGAGCGGCGTGACGTCACCCGGCTGAAGCTGGCGATCGAGGCAGACATTCTCGACGGCATGGACCTGCTCGGAACATCCATCTTCAAGCCTTTGGCCGACAGCCAGCCGTCAGGCACCCGGCCAGGACCCGAACCAGATCAATGCGGCGCGGGCTGACCGACGCCTGCGTCATGTCAAAGGGGAGACTATCCATGTCATCGTCAGTTCCATCCGGCCTGGCTTCGGACAGGCTGATTGCGCGGCCCGCGCTCGAACGCCTCCTGGCCGCCGAAAACGAAAGGTACGGCGAGCGTCGCCCGCTTGCGTCGGCGCGCGCCTCTCGCAATTCCAAGGGCGGATTTGCAGGAGGCGTGCCGATGCACTGGATGCGCGACTGGCCTCAGCCCTTCCCGATGATCATCGACACCGCGCACGGCAATCGGCTCCGCGACATCGACGGCAACGAAGTCGTCGATTTCTGCCTCGGTGACACCGGTGCCATGTTCGGTCATGCGCCGGCACCCGTAATGCAGGCAATGCGCAGGCAGGAAAGCCGCGGATTGACCTACATGCTGCCGTCGGCCGAAGCCGATCGGGTGGGAGAGCTTCTGCAGGAGCGTTTCGGCCTGCCTTGCTGGCAAGTGGCCGTCACCGCAAGCGACGCCAATCGCTTTGCCCTGCGCGCCGCCCGCACCGCGGCCGGCCGTAAGCGAATCCTGGTTTTCGATGGCTGCTACCACGGCACCGCCGAGGATACGCTGGTCGACCTTGTCGATGGAAAGACGGTGGCGCGACGCAGCCTTCTTGGCCAGGTGCAGGATCCGAGTCTGACGACGGTGATGATCCCCTTCAACGACAGGTCAGCCCTGGAGGCTGAATTGTCGAAGCAGGACATTGCCTGCGTGATCGCCGAACCGGTGATGACGAATTGTGGCATGATCCTTCCCGAAACCGGCTTCTGGGAATTCCTGCGGGAAGCGACCCGCAAGGTCGGGACGCTTCTGCTGCTGGATGAGACACACACGATTTCCACCGGCCCCGGCGGCTATGCCCGCGTGCATAATCTGGAGCCCGACCTTTTCGTCCTCGGCAAACCGGTGGCTGGCGGCGTCCCCGCCGCCGTGTGGGGCATGACCCAGACGGTCGCTGACCGCCTTTTCGCCGCGCGTCCCGAATCCGAGCATGGCCATTCGGGTATCGGAACGACGCTCGCCGGCAATGCCTTGCAGCTGGCCTGCATGCGCGCCACGCTCGAAGAGCTGATGACCCCGGAAAACTACGACAGGATGCTGTCGGGCGCCGAGAAGCTGGAAGCGGGTATTGAAGCCCTCATCGCCCAGCACGGGCTTCTGTGGCATACGGCGCGCGTGGGCGCGCGGGTTGAAGTCGTCTTCAGCCCCACCCGCGTCAGAAATGCCGCCGAAGCACGCGCAGCAACCGACACGACGCTTGAAAGCGTCCTGCATGTCGGGCTCCTCAACCGCGGCTTCCTGCTCACACCGTTCCACAACATGATGCTCGTCGGGCCGGACACGACCCATGAAGACATCGCCGCCTTCCTTGCCGCACTCGGCGAGGTCTTGAACCTTTTGCCGCTGGAGAGCGTATGATGAGAAAGATTGAGGCGCCTGCAAGGCCCAAGGCTCCGGACCTGCGAGCATCCGTGGCAGAGCTGCGGGACTTTCTTGACGCACATCCCGAGATCGAGGCCTTCGATCTCATGCTGTACGATCCGAACGGGATTGCGCGAGGCAAGATCGTCCGGCGTCATGAGATCGAAGGAATATGGGAAAGCGGCCGCAACCTGCCGGGCTCGATCCTGGGTCTCGACGTGACGGGCGAGGATGTCGACGAGACGGGTCTCGTCTGGTCCGATGGCGACGCCGATCGTTGTGGCTGGCCGCTCCCAGGCACGCTTGCTCCGTCTCTCTGGACGGACCCGCCGCGTGGACAGTTCCGGGTCTCGCTGCATGAGATGGACGGCGCTCCCGTCTGGGCGGACCCCCGTCACGTTCTGCAACGGCAGATCGACACTCTTGCGGCGCGGGGTCTCAGCGCGATTGCGGCCTTTGAGCTGGAATTCTACCTCATCGATGCGCAACACGCCGACGGGGCGCCGCAGCCGGCGCGGATGCCGCTTTCCGGCACGCGCCCCTACGGAACCAATGTCTATTGCGTCGAGGAACTCGGCCGTCTGGAGCCCTTCAGCCGCGACCTTTACCGGGCTGCGGAAGCGCAGGGCCTGCCCGTCGAGACGCTGATCTCGGAATATGCGCCCGGTCAGTTCGAACTGACGCTGCACCACGGCGACGTCATGCAGGCGGCGGAAAACCTGCTCGCGCTGAAGCACCTTCTGCGCGGGGTGTCACGCCGCCATGGCATGCAGGCCTGCTTCATGGCCAAACCCTTTGCCGAGCGTTCCGGTTCAGGCATGCACCTGCATGCGAGCCTTTGCGACCGGGATGGCCGCAATCTGTTCGCCGATCGTGACGGCCAGCTGTCGCCGGACCTGTTGGCAGCGATTGGCGGCCTGCTCGACACGGTTTCGGAAAGCATGCTGGTGATGGCGCCGCATCATAATTCCTGGCTGCGCTTTGCCGCCCGCAGCTATGCGCCGTCCACACCGAACTGGGGCATCAACAACCGGGGCGTTGCCGTCCGCGTGCCTGCCGGTTCACCCGGTGGGCGGCATCTGGAGCAGCGGCTTGCCGGCGTCGATGCCAATCCCTTTTTGGTGGCCGCGGTGACACTTGCCGCCATGCTGCGCGGCGTGGACAGCCAGCGCGATCCAGGACCTGCCGCAGAAGGCAACGGTCTGGAAGCCGGCGATGCGCCAGCGCTGCCGCGCAACTGGACGGATGCGATAGAGGCCGCGCAGACCTCCGCGTTCTTGAGGGACGTGCTCGGCGAAACGATGCACCGTGTGTTCGTTGCCATTAAACGCGCGGAGGCCGCGCGCTTTGCGGCCTACGTGTCTCCGCTCGACTATCAGCTCTATCTCGAGACGGTCTGATCCCCAAAAAGAGTGAGAGTACGTGAAAGAGCGTTTCCGGGAACTGCCGGGAACGCGCTTTTCTTTTGCGCCGAAGAAAAAACGTTACAAGGGCAGCCAGGAGGTCTGGCTGCCGCAATTCGTGTTCGGCGCATCACTTGGTCAGGTCGGTCCAGATGCGCGTATAGAGCTGCTGAACGTCGGGCGGGCACGACGTCAGGAAATGTGCGGCAGACTTCAGGTCATCCGGGATCTTGAGTTCCGGGGCCTTCAGCAGGTCGGGGTCCATGTACTTTTCCGAACCGGTGATGGCATTGCCGTAGCGCGTGTAGTTCGAGACGAGGCCGGCGTTTTCCGGATCCATCAGGAAGTTGAGGAAGAGCTTGGCGTTTTCGACATTCTTGGCGTCGGCGAGAATGGCGACGTTATCCTGCCACAGCGGATAGCCCGTCTTCGGCAGACCGAAGGCGAAGCCGGGGTTTTCTGCGCGGATGCGCATGGAGGCACCGTTCCAGAAGATCGACGCATCGAGGTCTTCCTTGATGAACTTCTCGAAGCTCGGATAATCGATCGACGCCCATGATGCCTTGGCGGCCAACAGCTTGTCGTGCGCCGCCTTGAGAACGGCCTTGTCGGTCGTGCAGGCCTTGCCGCCAACATAGTTGATCGCCATGTCGATGACTTCGTTCATGGATGGAACCACGTTGATCTTGCCCTTCAGTTCCGGCGGCGGATCGAAGATGATGGCAGCGGTGTTCAGGTCGCCCTTGTAGATCTTGGTGTTGACCATGACACCGGTCGTGCCCCAGACGTAAGGAACGGTGTAGTGCCGGCCCGGATCCCAGGTAACATCCACCCATTCCGACTTGACGTTCTTGAAGTTCGACATCTGCGACGGTTCGCTCTTCATGAGCAGACCGGCCTTGATGTAGGCGGGAACGATATAGGCAGACGGAACGATGATGTCGAAACCGGAACCGCCTGCCTGGATCTTGGCAAGCGCGGTCTCGTTTGAATCGTATTCGGTGACCGTGACCTTCACGTCATAGGCCTTCTCGAATTTCTTGATCAGGTCCGGCGGCGTGTAGAGGCCGAAATTGTAGATATTGAGTTGACCGGCAGCGAGCACCGGAACGGTCGTTGCCACCAGGATGGCGGTGGCAGTTGCCACGCGCGATAGGTAATTCATGTCGTTCTCCTCTGGATTTTTTAGCGAGTCATTGGTCATTCTTGCGTGTCGCTACCCATGACCCCGCCACGATCAGCACGCTGAGCAGAAGAAGAAGCGAGGAAATGGCGTAGATTTCGGATGAGAGATTGCGTCGCAATTCCCCCATCAGATAGGTCGGCAGCGTGTCCTGCCCCGGCGACTTCAGGAAGTCGCTGATCACGAGGTCGTCAAGCGAAACAACGAAGGCGAGCATGAAGCCGGACAGGATACCAGGCGCGAGCAGTGGCAAGGTGACCCGCCGGAACGCGTAGAACCGGCTCGCATAAAGATCCGACGCCGCCGTCTCTAGGCTGAGGTCCATGCCCTCCAACCGCGCGCGGATCGGCAGATAGGCAAATGGTATGCAGAAGGTGGTGTGGGCGGCGATAAGGAAGCCGAGGCCGGTATAGCCGGTTGCCTGCTTGATCTGGCCGACGATGATCAGAAGGGCGATCGCCAGGACGATCTCGGGAACCATGAGCGGCTGGTTGAGGATCATGTGAATGACCCCCTCGCCCCGAAGCTTCTCGGAGCGGGTTGTGGCAAGCGCGGCCATGGTCGCAAACAGCGTGGAGAGCACCGACGCCGTGCTGGCCAGGATCAGCGAATTGACGGCAGCATCGAGAAACGCCTGGTTCTGGAGCGCTACCCCATACCATTTCAGCGAGGCGCCCTCCCAATTGCCGATCACCTTTCCCGAGTTGAAGGAATAGGTCACGAGAATGACCATCGGGATATAGAGGATGACGAAACAGGCGATTGCCATCACCGCCGTTCCCGGCAGCCTCCTGACATCGAAGCCGCGCTCAGCCATGGTGACGCTCCTTTCGTCCGGAGGTGATGCGCGTGTACCAAACAAGGGCCAGCAGAACGAGAATGGTGAGCGTAATCGAGAGTGCAGCGCCCAGCGGCCAGTTGCGACCCTGCCCAAATTGCAGGTCGATCAGGTTGCCCAGCATCATCGACTTGCCGCCACCCATGATGCGCGGTGTCACGTAAGCGCCCAGCGAGGGGACGAAGACCAGGATCGAGCCCGCGATAATGCCCGGCCTGATCAATGGCAATATGACGCGGCGCAGGCAGAAGAAACGCGACGCATAGAGATCATAACTCGCCTCGGCGAGACGGAAATCGAACTTCTCGATCGCGGCATAGACCGGCAACACCATAAGCGGCAGGAAGACATAGGTCATGCCGAGCAGTACGGCGAAGTCGGTGAACATCATCTGGATCGGCTCTCTGATCAGGCCAGTCGCCATCAGGATGCGATTCAACACCCCCTCCGAGCGGATCATTTCCTGTACGGCGATCGTGCGGACCAGAAGATTGGTCCAGAAGGGAATGGTGATCAGGAAAAGCCAGAAGTTCCGCTGCGCCGGCGCCCGCGTTGCAATAAACCACGCGGTGGGCACGCCAAAAATCAGGGTGATAAGGGTCGTGGCGATGGAGAGTTCGATGGAACGAAAGAGGATGCCGAGGTTGGCGTAGGAAATTGCGATCGTTTCGTCGAAGATGTTGCGTTCGAAAAGGACCGAAAACCAACCGTCCGTCGAAAAGACCCACTTGACGTTGCCGAAATCGCCCGGCGTGAGGAAGGAGTAGAGGAAGACCACGCCCAAGGGCAGGATCGAAAACAGCATGATGGCCGCCAGGGCAGGCAGCGCGAGTGCCCACCGGCGCCACGTCTCTGGGCCGCTCATGCCGCAACCTCCACGTCCGTGACAACGCGGAGCGCCTTTGCGGGCAGGGCGATCGTGAGGCGCACTCCCTCGCTCAGGCTCTGGCCGCCGTGGAGCGTATTCTGTAACCGTGCAACAAGCTTTTCGCCGTCAGCCAATGCAAGGTGGACATGCGTATCCGTCCCGAAAAAGACGAGCTGTTCGACCGTCGCCTCCAGTCGAAGCGCTTCCGGCGCATCGCCGGAAAGCACGACGTGTTCGGGCCGAATCATCAGCGTTAGCGGACCATCCGTTGCCTCTGCCAACGCAATCCGCCCCTGCCCGACCTCGACGCTGCCGTCTCTGCCCCTCGCGGAGATGAAGTTAGACTCGCCGATAAAGCCGGCGACGAAACGGTTGGCCGGACGGTCGTAAAGCTCGCGCGGCGTGGCAATCTGCTGCACGCGACCGCCGCTCATGACGGCGATGCGGTCGGACATGGTCAGCGCTTCTTCCTGGTCGTGGGTGACGAAGATGAAGGTCAGGCCCGTCTCGCGCTGCAACCGTTTCAACTCGATCTGCATATCCTTGCGCAGCTTCATGTCGAGTGCGGAGAGCGGCTCGTCGAGAAGCAGGATGCGCGGCTTGGCAACCAGCGCGCGGGCCAGCGCCACACGTTGCTGCTGGCCGCCGGAAAGCTCCGAACTCTTGCGGTTCTTCAGATGAAGAAGCTGTACTAGGGTCAGCATCTCGTCGACGGCCGGCGTGATTTCCGACTTGGGCCGGCCCTGCGCCTCAAGCGCGAAGGCGACGTTCTGGCCGACGGTCATGTGGGGGAAAAGGGCATAGTTCTGGAAAACCGTGTTGACCGGCCGCCGATTGGGCGGCATCGCGGCGATGTCCTGCCCATCCAGCACGAGGGACCCGCCGCTCGGACCGGTAAAGCCTGCAATCAGCCTCAGCAGCGTCGTCTTTCCGCAACCGGAAGGCCCGAGAAGTGTGAAAAATTCGCCTTCCGCAATCGAGAAGGACACTTCGTGCAAGGCCGTAAACTCGCCCTTGCCGTAGCCGTAGCGCTTGGACAGTCCCCGAATGTCGAGCATCTGTGTTTGTTCCCTTATAGGTTTTCAATATGCGTATTGACAAAATTCATTTAGTCAACCAAATTTTTTATCGGCACAAAAATTTGAGAGCGAAAAGAAAAATATGACATCTCCTCTCCGGCAGTCCCAACAGGCAGCGGAACCCGGCTTGCGCAGCCGCAAGAAGGCGAAGCGGCGCGACGAGATCATCGCGGCAGCCCGGACGCTCTTCGAAACGCAGGGGATTGATGCAACGACCATGGCCGATATCGCCGCTGCCGCCGGCATCTCGGCCCCGACGGTATTTAACTATTTCGGCTCGAAGGATGGCGTTCTCATCGCCCTGATCAGCGAAGGGACGATGGAGGCGCGCGATCACGACCGCTCGCTTCACTGGAAGGAGGAGACCGATCTCGGCACCCTCATTCTCGAACTGTTCCTGCGCGTTTCGCGCCGAACACTGGAGATCGCAGACAAGCGTGTGTGGCGTTATGCGGAGGCGGCGCCGATCCGGCATCCCGAAACGGAACTTGCCGCGCAATATCGCGGCGTCACCGAGGCGCTGATTGCCGTGGTAACCGAGTTTTTCGAGGGGCTTTGCCTGCAAACGAGATCGAGCACGCCGGCAAGCGCAGATTTTCTCGCCCGCCTGTTTCACGACGTCTGGATGCCTTGCTTCCTCAGCCTCATCTCTACCGAGGAGCAGACGCTGGCCGAGCACGAAATGCATCTACGCGCCCGCATCCTGCCGCTTGTTCAGATGATTTTCGAAGATGCCTCCATCGCATCCCCTGCCCGTAAAGGCCCTGCCCCTAAAGGACTGTCGCAATGAATGCTTCGCTGATCTTCGTCAACGCCCGCGTGCTGACCATGGACGGCAGCGCGCCGCGGGCCGAGGCATTGGCCGTTGCGGGCAACCGAATCGTCGCGGTCGGCGGCAAGGAGGCGGTTCTGGCGCATGCGGGGCCAGCAACGCGCATCGTGGACGCCGCCGGTGCAACGCTGATGCCCGGTTTCGTGGAAAGCCACCTGCACCTTTTTTCCGGCGCCTATGGACAGACGCTACTTCAGCTTCCGGGGATCAGGGGATTCGATGCGCTGAATGCCGGCTTCCAGGCCTTTATCGCCGATCAGCCTGACGAAGGCCTGCTTCTGGCGCAGGGCTCGGACTATGAAATTCTCGGCAGGAACACGCGCCTCGACAGGCATGTGCTCGACCGCATATGCCCGGACCGGCCGATTGCCGTCATGGCCTACGATTTCCACACGCTGTTTGCGAACACCGCTGCGCTGCAGGCCGCCGGCCTCCTGAACGGCCGTAAGCTTCCGGTCGGCAACGAGGTCGTCATGGGCGAAGATGGCCTCGCGACGGGCGAACTGCGCGAAAAATTCGCCATGCTGCCCGTGCTCGATCTGCGCACCACCGGAGGCCGCGAAATGCTGGGCATGTCCGGCATCGAGCCGCCCGTGCCGCCGACACAAGCCGAATGGCGCGACGACATGGAAATCCTCAAGGCCGGCGTGAAATTCGCTGCCTCCAAGGGCATCACCTCCATGCACAACATGGACGGAAACCGGCATCTTCTGGAACTGCTGCGCGATATCGAGGTCGAAGGCGGTCTGCTCTCTCGCATTTCCGTGCCCTTCCACCTGACACGCGACATGCCGCTGAGCGAGCTCGACCGGGCCACTGCCATGACCCGCGACTTTACCGGCGACAAGCTCACCTGCGGCCGCGTCAAGATCTTCATCGACGGCGTCATAGAAAGCGGCACGGCAGCCATGCTCGACGATTATGCCGACAAGCCGGGTCTGCGCGGTGCGCCGATCTTCGATGCCACCGCGTTCAAGGAAGCAGCCATAGAGGCCGACCGCCGCGGCTTGCAAATTGCCGTGCACGCGATCGGCGATGCCGCCGTGCGTATTGCGCTGGACGGCTACGAGGCGGCGAGCAAGGCGAACGGACCGCGCGACAGCCGCCACCGCGTCGAGCACGTCGAAATGATTGATCCAGCGGACGTCCCACGCTTTGCAGAGCTCGGCGTCATCGCCTCGGTCCAGCCGCTCCATGCGCCAGTGGGGGATACGCCGACCACGCGCAGCATCGGCGAAACGCGCGCGCCTTACGCCTATGCGTGGCGCCTGCTGCACGAGGCCGGCGCGAACATCGCCTTCTCCTCCGACTGGCCGATCGTCGCCATCGACCCGCTTCTCGGCATCCAGACTGCCCTGACCCGTCAGCCGCACCTGCCGGGCCTGCCGGACCATCGGCTGCCGCTTGAGGAGGTGCTGAAAGCCTTCACCTGCAACGGCGCCTATGCCGGCCACATGGAAGACAGGACAGGCTGCCTGCGCATCGGAATGATGGCCGATCTGGTCCTGCTCTCCGATGACATCGAAGCAACTCCGGTCGAGCAGATTGCCAAGCTCGGCATCCGGATGACCGTCTGCGACGGGCAGATCACCCATGAAGCCTGACAGGATGACCGCCGACATGACAACCCTCGGCGCAAGCCGGACGCTGGGCGAGCCTGCGCTTCGCAAGGCCTGCGTCATTCGTGCGGACATCGGCCCGGCGCTGGAGTTTGCCACCACCGCAGGCGCTGTTCGGGCCGTCTTCCCGATCCTCGGCGGAGAGGCTGTCGGCGAGGGATGGCGCGGCCGCATTCTCCCTGGCGGCGCAGACTTCGCCTTGGCTCTTCCCGATGGGTCCTACGCGATCGAGGCACGCTATTGCATCGAACTCGATGACGGCACGCCGGTCATGGTGACCAATGCCGGCAGGATGGTCCCGCAGCCGGACGGCAGTTATCTGGGACGAACACGCGCCGAACTCGAAGTGCCCGAAGGCAAATATGGCCATCTCGGCAGGGCGGTCTACTTCGGCACCGCTCTGGCCGAACCCGAAGACACGGCGCATGTTTTCATCGAGCTTTGGCAGGCTCCGGTCTAACGGCTTAAATTTATTTAATTTGCCGCGCCTCCTGACGCTTTGTACAGCTACGCAACGCCTTGCCGGCGGCCCGTCTTTTTAAATGTGTCAGGTCGATGAACTCAGAAACCAACCCTGTGCGTGCCGCCTCGACCAGGACCGGCCGCTTCGTCATACGCCTGTTCGTTACCGTGGCCCTCGTGGCATCTGGCTGGGCTGCGTGGCATTATCTCGGGGCACAACCCGAAAAGCGTGAGGGCCGTGGCCGCTTCTTCCGGGCAGGACCGCAGACGGTGCGCGAAGCGGTTGCGACAAAGGGCAATATTCCGATCTATGTCGATGCGCTCGGGACGGTAACACCGCTGTCGACCGTCACGATCAAGACCCAGGTTTCCGGCACCTTGCAATCGGTCGGTTTTACCGAGGGCGCGATGCTCAAGGCCGGCGATCCGATTGCGAATATCGATCCACGCCCCTATCAGGCCACCTTGCTGCAACAGCAGGCGGTGCTTGCCAAGGACCATGCCGCGCTTGACCAGGCGGAAAACGATCTGAAGCGTTATCAATCGCTGGCCAAACAGGATTCGATTTCCAACCAGCAGGTCTCCGACCAGACCTATCTGGTCGAGCAGGACAAGGCCGCGATTGCCAGCGACGAGGCGCAGATCGGCGCGACCAATCTCAATCTGAGCTATACGCGCATCGTCTCGCCCATTTCGGGCCTTGCGGGCCTGCGGCAGGTCGATCCCGGCAATTACGTCACTCCGGGCGACGCAAGCGGCATTGTCGTGATCACGCAGATGCAACCCATGGGCGTCGTCTTTTCGGTTCCGGAAGATTCCGTCGCGCCGATCGTGGCAGCGCTCAAATCCGCAGGTTCCCTTCCCGTCACGCTCACCGACCGCGCCAATGTGCATGAGATCGCCAAGGGCAAGCTCGACACGGTGAACAACCAGATCGACACGACGACCGGCACGCTGAAAATGCGCGCCTCCTTCGACAATGCCGACGAGACGCTGTTTCCCAACCAGTTCGTCAACGTCAAGCTGCTTGTGAACACGGTCAAGGATGCCGTGGTGCTTCCCGCGCAGGCGGTTCAGCTTGGTGCGAACGGCAATTATGTCTATGTGGTCGGCAGCGACAACAGGGTAAAGGTGACGCCTGTCACCCTCGGCCCCGGCGCGGGTGATGTGGTCTCGATTGCCTCCGGCGTGGCGCTCGGCGATCATGTCGTGATCGACGGCGTGGATCAGCTGCGGGATGGCTCGGAAGTCCGGCTTGCGGGAGCAGCGCCAGCCCCCTCAACCGGCGAGAACGGAGACCAGCGCCCGCGGTTCGGCCAGCACAAGCATGGCGACTCGGCGGGCCGCAAGGAAGGCGGCACGGATAACAATGGCAGCGATGCGCCCGGCGCAGACGGTGAGCCGCACCATCACAAGAAGCATGGCGGCGAGCCCACCGAGGGCGCGCAGGCGACGCAACCCCCGGCCAGCGGGAACTGACCCGTGGACGGCGCGGCGAACCCTTCCCGCATCTTTATCGACCGGCCGATCGCCACGACACTCATCATGGCCGCCATCGTGCTGGTCGGCCTCTTCGCCTATCGCTACCTCCCGATATCAGCCCTGCCGGAGGTGGATTATCCGACGATCCAGGTGCAGACCTTCTATCCAGGTGCCAGCCCAGAGGTAATGACGTCCGCCATCACCGCGCCCTTGGAGCGGCAGTTCGGTCAGATGGCCTCGCTGGCGGAAATGCACTCGCAATCGAGCGCCGGGGCCTCCGTCATCACGCTGCGCTTCGGGCTCGACCTGTCGCTCGATATCGCCGAACAGGAGGTGCAGGCCGCGATCAACGCCGCCGGCAACCTGTTGCCCTCCGACCTCCCCGCGCCGCCGATCTATTCCAAGGTCAACCCGGCGGACGCGCCGATCCTGACGCTGGGCATCACGTCCGAGGTTCTGCCACTGCCGGATCTGGAAGGGCTGATCGAGGCCAAGCTCAGCCAGAAACTGTCGCAGATGCCGGGCGTCGGCCTCGTCTCCATTTCCGGCGGTCAGCGGCCAGCGGTGCGCATCCACGCCAATCCGCGCGCGCTCGCCGCCTATGGGCTCAATCTGGACGACCTGCGCTCGACCATTTCCAATCTCAACGTCAACGGTCCGAAGGGCAATTTCGACGGCAAGTCGCAAAGCTTCTCGATCACCGCCAACGACCAGATCCGCGACCCGAAGGACTATCTGGCCGCAGTTATTGCCTATCGCAACGGCGCGCCTGTCAGGCTCTCGGATGTCGCGACCGTCGAACAGGCCGCCGAAAACCCGCGCCTTGCCGCCTGGATGAACAGGCAAAGCGCCCTCATCCTCAACGTTCAGCGCCAGCCGGGCGCCAATGTCATCGCCGTGGTCGATGCGATCAAGGCGGCCCTGCCGCAACTCACGTCAACGCTTCCGGCCTCCATTCACGTCACGCCGCTGACGGATCGCACGGTCACGATCCGCGCTTCCGTCTCCGATGTGGAATTCGAACTGACGCTCGCCGTCGCGCTCGTCGTGCTCGTCATCTTCCTCTTCCTGCGTAACCTGCCGGCAACGCTGATCCCAAGCCTCTCCGTGCCGTTGAGCCTTGTCGGCACGCTCGCCGTGATGGTCGAGCTTGGCTACAGCCTCGACAATCTCTCGCTCATGGCGCTCACCATTGCGACAGGCTTCGTCGTCGACGATGCGATCGTGATGATCGAAAATATTGCCCGCTATCTGGAAATGGGCGAGACGCCCTATCAGGCGGCGATCAAGGGGGCGGGCGAAATCGGCTTCACCATCATCGCGCTGACGATCTCGCTGATCGCGGTTCTGATCCCGCTGCTCTTCATGGGCGATGTGGTCGGGCGGCTGTTTCACGAATTCGCGATGACGCTTGCCGTCACCATCGCCATTTCCGCCATCGTCTCGCTGACGCTGGTGCCCATGCTCTGCGCCAAGTTCCTGAAGCCGGAAGCGCAAGGGAGTACACGCCATCACGCGAGTGGCGGCCGTCTCTTCCAATGGCTGATCGGCGTTTACAGCCGCATGCTCGATGTCGTGCTCGATTTTCGCGGACTCACGCTACTGGTCGCGCTCGCGACGCTCATCGCCACCGTCTGGTTCTATATCGCCATCCCGAAGGGCTTCTTCCCAACGCAGGATACCGGGCTCATCCAGGGCTTCACGACAGCGGCGCAGGACATTTCCTTCAGTGCCATGGCGGATCGCCAGCAGGCAATGGTGGATGCCGTTCTGAAAGATCCCGACGTCGCCTCTGTCTCCTCCTTCATCGGCGTCGACGGCACGAACATGACGCTGAATTCGGGTCGCGTGCTGATCAATCTGAAGCCGCATGATCAGCGTTCGCTCAGCGCGGTCGAAATCGCCCGACGGATCGGCGAGGAAACGGCGAACGTGCCCGGCATGAGGCTCGATATGCAGCCGGTGCAGGACCTGACCGTGGATACCGCGGCCAGCGCCATGCAATATCAGCTCACCATCAACAATCCGGATTTTGCGACGCTGAAGACCTGGGAGCCAAAGCTTCTAGCGGAGCTGAAACAGATTCCGGACATCGCCGAAATCACCAGCGACATGCAGCAGCAGGGCCGCGCTGCCGTGCTGACCATCGACCGGGCGACGGCTGCCCGTTTCGGCATCACGCCGGCGACCGTCGATAGCGCGCTTTACGACGCCTTCGGCCTGCGCATCATCTCGACCATCTTCACGCAGGCCAACCAGTATCGCGTCATTCTCGACGTGGATCCGGCACTGCAGACGAGCCCGAAGGGACTGGATGCCATCTACCTTCCCTCTTCCGCGTCCTCGACAGGACAGGTGCCGCTCTCAAACATTGCCAGCCTGAGCTACCAGACAGCGCCGCTTGCCATTGAACATATCGGACAGTTGCCGGCGACGACATTCTCCTTCAATCTCGCGCGCGGCGCATCGCTCGGTCAGGCAGTCGAAGACATCAACGCGGCTGTGGCGAAGCTCGACATGCCAAAGAGTTTCAACATCCACTTCGAGGGTGCGGCCTCCGCCTTCCAGTCGGCGCTCTCGAACGAGATCCTTCTGTTGCTCGCCGCCGTCGCCACGATGTATATCGTGCTCGGTGTGCTCTATGAGAGCTTCGTTCACCCGATCACCATCCTGTCCACACTGCCGTCTGCCGGGATCGGCGCGCTGCTGGCGCTCGATCTCTCCGGCTCCGGCCTCGACATCATCGGCGTCATCGGCATCGTGCTGCTGATCGGGATCGTCAAGAAAAACGCGATCATGATCATCGACTTCGCGCTGGCCGCGCAGCGCGACGAGGGCAAGTCGCCGCGCGAGGCGATCCGGCAGGCCTGCCTGTTGCGCCTCCGGCCAATCCTGATGACGACCATGGCCGCCATGTTCGGCGCGCTGCCGCTGATGTTCGGCACCGGCGTCGGCTCTGAGCTGCGCCATCCGCTGGGCCTCGCCATTGTCGGCGGTCTGGCGGTGAGCCAGGTTCTCACCCTCTTCACCACGCCGGTCATCTATCTCGCCTTCGAGGGACTTGCGCGCCGCATTCGTGGCGAGCGGGACGAGAGCACCATAGGGGTCGCGGGATGAATATCTCGGCCCCCTTCATCCGCCGACCGGTGGCGACCGCGCTGATCTCGGCGGCCTTCGCGCTGGCGGGGCTGATCGCGTTCAGGCAATTGCCCGTGGCGCCCCTGCCGCAGGTCGATACACCGACCATATCGGTTTCCGCCAGCATGCCGGGCGCAAGTCCGGACACGATGGCGGCCGATGTGGCGGGGCCGCTGGAAAAGCATCTGAGCCAGATCGCCGACGTCACCGAAATGACGTCCTCCTCTTCGCAAGGCTCGACGCGCATCGTGCTGCAATTCGGGCTGAACCGCGATATCAACGGAGCGGCGCGCGATGTGCAGGCCGCTATCAACGCCGCGCGTGCGGATCTTCCGACATCGCTCCGCTCGAATCCGAGCTATCGCAAGAGCAACCCGGCCGATGCGCCCATCATGGTCCTGTCGCTGACCTCGGCCAATCGCTCGCAGGGCCAGCTCTACGACGTCGCCTCGAACATCCTTCAGCAGGCGCTGTCGCAGATCAAGGGCGTCGGCGAGGTCGATGTCGGCGGCTCCTCGCTGCCGGCCGTCCGCGTCGAGCTCGATCCCGGCCCGCTGTTCAAATACGGCATCGGGCTTGAGGATATCCGCGCGGCGCTCGCCTCCGCGAATGCCAATGCCCCCAAGGGCCTGATCGAGCCCGGCAGCCAGCATTTGCAGATCTACACCAACGATCAGGCGAGCAAGGCCGCCGATTATCGCGACCTCATCGTCGCCTGGCGGAACAATGCCGGGGTGAAGCTTTCCGATGTGGCAGACGTCAAGGACAGCGTCGAGGACCTGCGCAATGCCGGCCTTGCCGACGGCAAGCCGGCCGTCCTCCTTCAGGTCTATCGCCAGCCGGGCGCGAACATCATCGAGACGGTCGATCTTATCAAATCCTCCCTGCCGCAGCTGGAGGCCGCCTTGCCGGGCGATGTCGATCTCACGCTGACACTGGATCGTTCGACGACCATCCGCGCCTCGCTCTTCGACACAGAAAGGACACTTCTGATCTCCGTGCTGCTCGTGACCGTGGTGGTGTTTGTCTTCCTGCGGAGCGTCCGCGCAGCACTGATCCCGAGCATAGCGGTTCCGATTTCCATTATCGGAGCCTTTGCCGCCATGTGGTTCGATGGCGCGAGCCTCGACAATCTCTCGCTGATGGCGCTGACGATCTCGACCGGCTTCGTCGTGGACGACGCCATCGTCATGCTCGAAAATATCGTCCGTCACATGGAGATGGGAAAGTCTCGGCTTCACGCGGCTTTCGACGGCGCGCGCGAGGTCGGCTTCACGCTGCTATCGATCAACATCTCGCTGATCGCGGTCTTCGTGCCCATTCTCTTCATGGGTGGCATTGTCGGCCGCTTCTTCCATGAATTCGCGGTCACGCTCTCCATGGCCGTCTTGATCTCGCTGCTGCTGTCGCTGACGGCCACGCCCATGATGTGCGCGCGGCTGCTGCCGCCGCTCGCCGAGGAAAAGCACGGGCACCTCTATCGTGCGACAGAGGCAGTCTTCAATGCGGTGCAGCGCGGCTATGCCCGCTCGCTGCGCTTCCTGCTCAATTACAGCTTCTACGTCATCCTCTCGCTCTTCGCGACGGTGGCGCTCAATGTCTATTTCTTCACCATCAGCGCCTATGGCCTCTTCCCCAGCGAAGATACCGGCGTGCTCGTCGGCGGTATCCAGGCCGACCAGAGCATTTCCTTCCAGGCCATGAAGGGCAAGCTCACGCAATTGCAGGAGATCGTCAAAAGCGATCCCGCCATTGCCCATGTCGCCGGCGTGATCGGCGGGCGGCAGACGAATTCGGGCTTCATCTTCGCCTCGCTGAAGCCAATCGCCGAGCGCAAGATTTCCTCCGATCTCGTGGTCCAGCGTCTGCGGCCGAAGCTCTCGGAAGTTCCCGGCGCGCGCGTCTTTCTGCAGGGCGCGGCGGATTTCCGCACCGGCGGCCGCCAGAGCAATGCCGCCTATCAGTTCACCCTGCAATCCGACGACACCAAGGCACTCTACGAATGGGCGCCAAAGCTGACGCAAGCGTTGCAGGGAATCGATATTCTGACGGACGTCAATTCAGACCGACAGCAGGCCGGCCGCGAGATCAACGTTTCCATAGACCGTGACGCGGTGGCGCGGCTCGGGCTGTCGCTCAGCGCCGTGGACAACACGCTTTACGACGCCTTCGGCCAGCGGCAGGTTTCCACCATCTACAGCGCACTCAACCAGTATCACGTCGTCATGGAGCTCGCGCCGAGGTTCTGGCAGAATCCGGACACGCTAAGGAACCTCTGGGTTTCCACCTCCGGCGCCAATGTTTCGGGCGCGCAAAAGACGAACGCAAGCGCCAGCGCGTTTTCGAGCGGCTCAAGCGCCAGCAACAGCGCGGCAGCCGCCGCCAGTGCGGCGCTGCGCAATCAGGCGGTCAATTCCATTGCTGCAACTGGCAAGGGCTCAGCCTCCTCCGGCGCCTCGGTCTCGACCAGCCAGGAACAGATGATCCCCTTCACCGCCTTTGCCAGCTATAAAGCGGATCTGACGCCGCTTTCGGTCAACCATCAGGGCTTCTTTGCCGCGACGACCATTTCCTTCAACCTCGCACCCGGCCATTCGCTCTCCGAAGCGCAGGCCGCCATTTCCGACGCGATGATCCGCCTCGGCGTGCCGAAATCGGTGCAGGGCTCCTTTGCGGGAACGGCCAGCACCTTCAGCAAGCAGCTCTCCGACGAGCCAATGCTCATCCTCGCCGCGCTGGCCGCCATCTATGTCGTGCTCGGCGTGCTCTACGAGAGCTACATCCACCCGCTGACGATTCTCTCGACGCTCCCCTCGGCCAGCGTCGGCGCGATGCTGGCGCTGCATCTCTTCGGGCAGGAATTCGACATCATCGCCTTTATCGGGGTGATCCTTCTGATCGGTATCGTGAAGAAGAACGCGATCATGATGATCGACTTCGCGCTTGAGGCGATGAAAACGGGCCTCACACCGAAAGAGGCAATCATCGAAGCCTGCATCCGCCGCTTCCGCCCGATCATGATGACGACATTTGCCGCACTTCTGGGCGCATTGCCGCTCGCCTTCGGGACGGGCGAAGGCTCGGAGCTGCGGCATCCGCTGGGGATATCGGTGGTCGGCGGCTTGATTGTCAGCCAGCTATTGACCCTTTACACAACACCCGCCGTCTTCCTCTATCTCGACCGCTTCAGCAGGTTCGTATCCCGTTGGTGGAAGAGGATCTATTTCGGCCGGATCGATGAATCGCCCCTGGAGGCAGCACCATGAAGGCTCGCGGATCGAGACTTGTCGCCGGTATCGTCATTCCCGCCCTGCTCGCCGGATGCAGCATGGTGGGGCCCGATTATCTGCGCCCGAATGTCGATACGCCGGTCGCCTTCAAGGAGCTGCCGAAGCAGGCGGGCTGGCGTAACGCCGCGCCTGCCGACGACGCGCCGAAGGGCGATTGGTGGGCGATCTTCAATGACCCCGAACTCGACGCGCTGGAAAAGCAGGTCACGCTCAACAACCAGACGCTCAAGGTGAGCGAGGCCAATTACCGGCAGGCCGAGGCCATGATGGACGAGGCGCGCGCGGCCGTCTGGCCATCCATCACCGGTGCCTCGGGCCTGAACCGCGGCCGCCAGACGACCTCCATCGCCAATTCGGCCACCGCCAATGTCACCGCCGGCTGGACGCTCGACCTCTGGGGCAAGCTGCGGCGCAGCCTGGAAGAAGAAAAGGCCACTGCCGCCGCCAGTGAGGCGGATCTTGCCAACGCGAAACTGACCGAACAGGCCGCCCTGGCCACTGCTCTCTTCAATCTGCGCGAAACGGATGCGATGCACGATCTTCTTGCCCGGACCGTTTCCGAATACGAGAAATCGCTGGCGATTACCGAGAACCAGCATTCCGCCGGCACCGTGGCGCGCTCCGACGTGATTACCGCGCAGGCCCAGATGCTGGCGGCAAAGGTCAGCCTCACCAATACCGGCGTTGCCCGGGCGCAATACGAGCATGCGATCGCCGCGCTGATCGGCAAGCCGCCGGAAGAGGTCACCCTGGCGCCGCGTCCGCTGCCGGGCGCGGTTCCAAAAGTGCCGGTTTCCCTGCCCTCGACCCTTCTCGAACGCCGTCCCGACATCGCCTCTGCGGAACGCAAGATGCAGGCCGCCAATGCCGCCATCGGCGTTGCCATGGGTGCCTATTATCCCGATATCTCGCTGTCGGGCAGCTACGGCGTTGCCAGCAATCTCGTGAAGGCCGGCAACCCTGTCTGGTCCGTCGGACTTTCCCTAGCGCAAACCTTCTTCAACGGCGGCCTGACGGAGGCGCAGGTGAAGGCTGCGAGAGCAAGCTACGATGCCGCCGTCGCCACCTATCGCCAGACGGTGCTGACAGCCTTCCAGCAGGTGGACGACCAGCTGGCAACCTCGCGCATCCTAGCGCAGCAGGCCGGGATCGAGGCGCAATCGGTCGCGGCTTCCAGGGAGGCGTTGGACATCGCGCTCAACGAATACAAGGCTGGCACGCAAAGCTATACGGCCGTAGTCACGGCCCAGGCCGCTGCGCTTTCCAGCCAGCAGCAGGCGCTGGAGACCAGAAATCAGCGTCTCCAATCGGCCGTGGCTCTGGTTGTCGCCCTCGGCGGCGGCTGGGATCCCGTTGGCCGTGAGAAACCCTGAGCTTCCGGACAATCGTAAGACCGATTCTCTGGCAAATGCCCTATAACAGCTAATCTCATCAGGGCCAGGTCATCCTCGCGAACCCGAAACGGGGGTGTCGCATCGGGAAAGAATAAGGCGAGAACGCCGGATTTCCACGTCGCTTTTTCCCGCTGTGCCAGGTTCCGCAAGACAGAAAAGTAATTATTGCCAATTGTTAAGTTGTCATGAAGCACAAGCATGTTAGCATGATTTAATATTGGAAATTCAAACAGCTAGCTCGGAACAATTCGCGGCTTCGCCCGTTCTCTACCCTGCCTTTACCGCGTGTTGACCGCACAATTCTGTCGGTTGTTGCGATGGCTAATGAATGTCCCGCCGCAGAAATTCCCACGAATTGGCCATGTAACAAGGATGATGAGATGAACCGGATGATGGACTTTGCGCCGGGTGCACCGGGGATTGAGGGCCGCTGGACATCGAGCGCCAAGAATGGTGTCGGGACCGCGCTTTCGCAGGCTTCACCGGTGTGGTTCACGCTGAGCCACGGGATCCTGAACGAAATCTACTATCCGCGCGTCGACAGCGCCTGCACGCGTGACTTCGGGCTCATCGTGACGGGGCCGAACGGGTATTTCTCGGAAGAAAAGCGCGACTGCTTCTCGCAGACGCATCCCTTCGATGGCGGCATTCCCGCTTTCACCATCGTCAACACGGCCGAGGATGAAGCCTATCGAATCGAAAAGCACGTCGTCACAGACCCAGCCCGCGCCAGCGTCCTCCAGCAGGTAACCTTCACCGCGCTCAAGGGTGCCCCGGGAGATTATCGGGTGACGGCGCTGCTTGCACCTCATCTGGTCAATGCCGGCAAGCTCAATTCCGCCTGGATAGGAGAATTCGACGGTCGGCAGGTGCTGTTCGCCAGCGGCCGTTCGCGCTATCTGGCGCTGGTAAGCGACGCGCCCTGGGGCGCCGTGAGCGCAGGCTTCGTCGGCGTCTCGGACGGCTGGCAGCAATTGCAGAAGGCAGGCTGCCTCAGCGAGCAATATTCCCGTGCCGACGACGGCAACGTGGCGCTTGCGGGTGAACTCGGTTTCACGGAGCAGCGCCGCACCGTCACGCTGGCTCTCGGTTTCGGCCAGACCGAGCATGAAGCCGCAGCCTGCGCCGTGCGCAGCCTCAAGGACGGCTTCGAGCGGGCGCGCGACCACTACATTTCGAACTGGCGCGAGTGGCAGGACGGCCTCCTGCCGCTCGACCGGGATACACATGAAGGCATCAATGCCTACCGCATCTCCACCGCCGTCCTTGCCTCCCACCGTGCCGCCGATCGGCATGGGGCCGTGGTTGCCAGCCTGTCCATTCCGTGGGGTTTTTCCAAAGGAGACGACGATCTCGGGGGCTATCATCTGGTCTGGCCGCGCGATCTGGTGGAAACGGCGGGCGGGTTTCTCGCGGCGGGCGACGCGAAAGAGGCGCTGGCGATCCTCGACTATCTCCGCGATGTGCAGCAGCCCTCCGGCCGCTGGCCGCAAAATCTCTGGCTTGACGGCAAGCCCTATTGGCCTGGCGTGCAGATGGACGAATGCGCCTTTCCGATCCTGCTTGCGGACATGCTGCGCCGGAACGGAGACCTGGATCCGCATATCTTGCGAAAATTCCTGCCGATGATCCGTCGCGCCGCCAGCTATATCCTGGCCAACGGCCCGGCTACCGGTGAGGACCGGTGGGAAGAGGATCCCGGCTACAGCCCCTTTACCCTGGCGGTGGAGATAGCAGCCCTGCTGGCAGCGGGCGATCTGCTGGAACAACTGGATGGCGACGTCAATGCGGCCCGTCACCTGCGCGAAACAGCGGACTGCTGGAACGAGCAGATCGAAAAATGGACCTTTTCCAGCGATTCCGACCTCTGTGCTTCTCTTGGCATTTCCGGCTATTATGTCCGCATCGCCGCGCCAGCAGCGACAGATATCGCCAGGCCCGACGGCAAGACACCAATCCGCAACCAGACGCCGGATCTTGCGCTGTTGCCGACGGATACAGTCATCAGCCCGGACGCCCTGGCACTCGTCCGCTTCGGTCTTCGTGCACCCGACGACCCACATATCCTCGACACGATCAAGGCAATTGATCATACGTTGCGCGTGGAGCTGCCGCAGGGCCCGCTGTGGTATCGCTATAATGACGATGGCTATGGCGAACACGCTGACGGGCAACCATTCAACGGTGTCGGCATCGGCAGGCCTTGGCCGCTTCTGGCCGGTGAGCGGGCGCATTACGAATTGGCTGCCGGCAATCGCGAGGAGGCCGAAAACCTGCTGACGACCCTGGAGCGCTCTGCCGGTTCGGGCGGTCTGATCCCGGAACAGATCTGGGATGGGCCGGATCTACCCGAACACGAGCTTTTCTACGGACGCCCCTCAGGCAGCGCGATGCCGCTGGTCTGGGCGCATTCGGAACATATCAAGCTCCTGCGCTCGCTCGCCGATGGCGCTGTCTTCGATCGGCCCCCACAGGGGGTAGAGCGCTACATCGTGGGCAAGACAACCTCGAACCTGCGCATATGGCGTTTCAATAACAAGCTGTCCGCCATTCCCTCCGGCAAGAAGCTGCGGCTGGAACTGCCCGCCGGTGCCACTGTGCACTGGAGCCTTGATGACTGGGCGACCGTCAACGACACTCCCACCGTTGAAACCGGTCTGGAAAGTCATTTCATTGATCTGCCGACACAGGATGCTGCACAGGACTCCTCGGTCGTCTTCACCTTCTTCTGGCTCGAAACGGGCCGTTGGGAAAATGCAAATTTCATGGTTCGCATCGGCGAATGAAGCAATCGGCCCTGGCCGCAATGAATGGAGTTATGAACATGCAGATCGGAATGGTTGGGCTTGGCCGCATGGGTGCTAACATGGTGCGGCGCCTTTTGAAGGACGGCCATGATTGTGTCGTCTTCGACGTCAACCCGGAGAATGTCGCAGCCCTCGAGAAGGACGGCGCCACGGGCGCAAGCTCGGCCGAGGACCTCGTTTCCAAGCTTGCCAAGCCACGTGCCGTCTGGCTGATGCTGCCGGCGGCCATCACGCCGAAGATCGCCCGCGACTTTGCGGCAAAGCTCGACAAAGGCGATGCCATCATCGACGGCGGCAATTCCTTCTACCGCGAAGCGATCGACCTTGCGGCCGAGTTCGCGCCGAAGGGCATCGATTATGTCGACACCGGCACCTCGGGCGGTGTTTGGGGGCTGGAACGTGGCTATTCGCTGATGATCGGCGGCGCGGACGCCGCCGTGAAGCGGCTCGACCCGATCTTTGCCTCGCTTGCACCTGGCGCCGGTCAGAATATCGCCGATGATCCGGTGACGGGCACGGCGCCGAAAGGTTATCTCCATTGCGGACCGGCAGGCGCCGGCCATTTCGTCAAAATGGTGCATAACGGCATCGAATATGGCGTCATGGCTGCCTATGCCGAAGGCTTGAACATTCTCAGGGCGGCCAATGCAGGCACGCGCGAGCGTGCGATCGATGCCGAAACCGCGCCCTTGGCCAATCCGGAATATTACCGCTTCGACATCGATCTGCCGGCAGTGACCGAGGTCTGGCGCCATGGCTCGGTCATCGGCTCGTGGCTGCTCGATCTCACGGCAGAGGCTCTGAAGCAAGATCCGCATCTGGAAGGTTACAACGGCCGGGTCTCGGATTCCGGAGAGGGCCGCTGGACGCTTCAGGCGGCAGTCGAAACGGGCGTTCCCGCGCCCGTTCTGTCCTCTGCCCTGTTTGAACGCTTTTCCTCCCGTGGCGAAGCGGAGTTTTCCGGCAAGGTGCTCTCGGCCATGCGTCACGCTTTTGGCGGCCACCAGGAAAAATCCAAGTAAGGCGAGGTGAAACGTCATGGCCGAACAAAAATCCGACGTGCTGGTGGTATTCGGTGCCACAGGCGACCTGGCCCACAAGATGATCTTTCCTTCGCTTTACGCGATGGTGAAGCGCGGCACGCTCGACACGCAGATCATCTGCGTTGCCTTTGACGACTGGTCCCGCAACCAGCTGATCGAGCGCGCCCGCGATTCCGTTCAGAGCCATGTCGATGCCATGGACGAGACAACGTTCGAAAAGCTCGCATCGCAGCTTCTCTATGTCTCCGGCGACTATCGCAACCACGGCACATTCGAAAAGCTGCGCGGGGCGCTGGGCGAGCACCAGCACCCGCTCTATTACCTCGCCATCCCGCCCTCGCTCTTCGAAACGGTCGCTGACGGGCTCGACAAGGCAGGCATCGCGAAGGGTGCACGGCTGATGGTCGAAAAGCCGTTCGGGCGCGATCTGGAATCCGCCAAGGCGCTCAACAAGGTCCTGCACGCGGTCTTCGACGAGGACGACATTTTCCGCATCGATCACTTTCTCGGCAAGGAGGCGATCCAGAACCTGCTCTATTTCCGTTTCGCCAACAGCTTTCTCGAACCGATGTGGAACCGGAACCATATAGAGAGCGTGCAGATCACCATGGCGGAGGACTTCGGCATCAAGGGGCGCGGCAAGTTCTATGACGAAGTGGGCTGCATCCGAGACGTGATCCAGAACCATCTCGTCAACGTCCTGCTGCTGCTCGCCATGGAGCCGCCGGCCTCCGGCGCATCCGACGATCTCGTTGACGAGAAGGTCCAGGTTCTCAAGGCCATGCCACCGCTTGGCAAGGACGACGTCGTGCGCGGCCAGTTCAAAGGCTATCTGGACGAGCCGGGCGTTGCCGCCAAATCGGCGACGGAGACCTTCGCCGCCGTGCGCTTCGAGATCCGTACATGGCGCTGGAACGGTGTCCCCTTCTACATTCGCGCCGGCAAGAACCTTCCCGCCCATGCGACGGAAGTGGTGGTGCGTTTCAAGCAGCCGCCCGTGGCGCTGTTCGATGAAGTCGAGACGGCAGGCGGCAACTATGTCCGTTTCCGGCTGGGCCCCGATATCTCCATCGGCATCGGTGCGCGCCGCAAGATGCCAGGTGCCCGTATGCGTGGCGAAGCGGTGGAACTGAGCGCCGTCGATGACGGCCACGGAGACATGGCACCTTACGAGCGTCTGATCGGGGACGCCATGGCCGGAGACCGCCAGCTCTTCACCCGTCAGGATGCGGCAGAACTTGCATGGAAGATTGTCGAGCCCATTCTGGACGACACCTCCAAGCCGCCCAGATACAAGCCCGGCACCTGGGGTCCGTCCGACATGAAGGACTTCGCACCGCCCGGCGGCTGGGTCGATCCGGCCTGATGCAATGCCGAGGGAGACAATGATGAAACAACCTCTTTCAAAAGGCGCAGGCCGCACCGTGCTTGCCATCGATATCGGCGGCAGCCATGTGAAGATCCGCTCCAGCGCCAGCGACGAGGAACGGAAGGCGGAGAGCGGCAAGGCTATGACCGGGGCCGAGATGATCGCCGCCGTGAAAACCCTGGCCAAGGGCATGCAATACGATTCGATCGCCATGGGCTACCCGGGCCCGGTCGTGCATGACAAGCCGCTCCGCGAACCCGTCAATCTCGGCGATGGCTGGGTTGGGGTCGACTATGCAGCGGCCTTCGGGTGCCCCGTGCGCATCGTCAATGATGCCTTGATGCAGGCCATTGGCTCCTATCAGGGCGGCCGGATGCTGTTTCTGGGGCTCGGAACCGGGCTCGGGGCAGCGATGATCGTCGAGAATGTCGCGCAGCCCATGGAGATCGCCCACCTGCCCTATCGCAAGGGCAAGAGCTACGAGCACTACGTCGCCGAGGCCTATCGCGAAAAGAAGGGCGACAAGAAATGGCGCAAGCGCGTCTTCGATGTGGTCGAGTTGCTCACGGCGGCGCTGGAACCGGATTATGTTGTGATTGGTGGCGGAAACGTCGAAAAACTCGACAAGCTTCCTCCGAGATGCCGGCGAGGCGACAATGCCCTTGCCTTCGAAGGGGGCTTTCGGCTTTGGAAGGATGAAAACCTGATCGTGTGACGTCCTTGGCCCTGCCGTCCGGGCATCGACATCGGGGAGCACCCGGTGATTGGTCAATCCGGGCCCCAGGGTCCGGACCGGCTGAAACGCCGCTTCAGAAAACCATCTCAGTCACGCCAAGTGCGGCCAGGAGAGCGCCGGCTATATAGCCGGCATATCGTCCGAGCCAATGCATCCCCCTTCGACCAACATGCATGCCGAGACCAAGCGTCAGGAGGCTGGCGACGAAGTTGAGCCCCCCGAGCAACCAGATATCGATGTGAAGCATGCCGGCCCCAACGCCGTTGGGTATGTTGTTCAGGGTCAGCCCGAGCGACAGCATCAGGAGTTCGGACGCGTTGATACGCCCGCCCATACCGGAGGCCTCGACGGGATCAACCGACGCAGAAGCCCCAGCGCGCGATTTGGCCCTTTCCTGATAAATGATCCAGATGCCCACCAGCAACATGATGGCGCCCCCTATCGTGCTTTCGGCATAGTCGGGCACGATGGCGGTCAAGGCAGTTCCCGCACCTGCCGAGAGAACCGTGCCGATGCTGGTGATCGTCGCGACGACGGCATTGTCACGCAGCCGTAAAGCGATCCTGCGAAAGCCGAGCGATGTTCCGATGGCTATGTTGTCCAGGTTGCTCGAAACCGACACGGCCAGAGCCATTGGAATCATTCTCAGATCGAAGGGCAGGATCATCATTATCCGCGTTCCAGACCGGTTTCCTGTCGACATGGTTCCGTCAACCGGAATTTGCGGGTGACATGCAATGGCTATTGCCAGAACGGCACCCACAATTGCAAACAGGATCAGGAGTCGGATGAAAATATCCTGCGGGATGACCCACCGTGGCGGGCAAACCGGTGCGTTATCAAAATCATCGGACCGCGCCCCTGATGGAACGTCAGAAGCCCAGCGCAATTCCATCCTTGCGGGACTCAGACGCGCCGGTCAGCGTCCCGTTTTCCCAATCGATCCAGATCACCTGCGCGCCGCCGATAGGGTCCTCCGTCGGAACGATTTCGAAACCGCGTGCCTTCAACTCCGCAATCGTCGCTGCCGGCACGGTATGCTCCACTTCAATTTTCGGCTTCAGGCCGCTTGCCGGAACCAGGCGCGGCAGGTCGATCGCATCCTGCATGTCCATGTCATAATCCAAGACCTTGGAGATCAGGTGCGCATGACCCATGGCCTGATAATAGCCGCCCATCACGCCGAAGGCCATTTCGGTCCGACCACCGCGCGTCACCATGCCGGGGATGATCGTGTGGAGAGGCCGCTTTTCCGGTGCGATCATGTTGAGATGTCCACGCTGCAGCGAAAAGCTTTGAGCACGATTGTGCAGGATGACGCCGGATTTCGGCGCAACGATGCCTGTCCCGAAACTGTCGAAGATGGAATTGATGAAACTGACCGCGTTGCGCTCGGAATCCACCACCGAAATATAAACCGTGTCGGGGTGAAGCGGCATGTCGAAGGTCGGCAGGTCCGTGATGGCACGCTTCAGGTCGATCATGCCGGCAAGCCGCTTCGCCAGATCATCCGACAGCATCTCTTCAATCGGAACAATCACCTTGTCGGGATCGGCCAGCCAGGTATCACGCGCCGCATAGGCAAGCCGCGTCGCCTCGAGCTCGATATGGAGACGGTCGATGTCATCAGGCGCGCCTGCCGCCTCGAAATGCGACAGGATGTTCAGGATCATCAGCGCGATGATGCCCTGACCGTTGGGCGGGCATTCATGGATCGTGTAACCGCGGAAATCAGTGGTGACGGGTGTCACATATTCCCCCTTGGCGGCCGCAAAATCGGCCAGCGTATGCAGCCCTCCGAGATCGCGAAGGCGGGTCACCATGTCCTCGGCAACCGGTCCCCGATAGAAGCCATCACGGCCTTCCGCCACGATCCGCTTCAGGGTTGCGGCAAGTTCCGGCTGGCGATGCATCTCGCCGATCCGCGGCGCGCGGCCTTGCGGCAGGAAGATGCGGGCAGCGTGTTCGTCTGCGGCGAGCAGGGGCTCCTCCTTCAGCCAGTCACGATGCACGCGCGGCGCAATCGCATAGCCGTTCTCCGCGAAGGCGATGGCCGGAGCCAGAATCTCGGCCAGCGGCAGGCGACCGTGATCGGCATGCAGCTGCGTCCACGCATCGATCGCGCCGGGGATTGTGACGGCAGACGGCGAAGAACGGGGAACCTCCGTCAGGCCGCGTTCCTCGAACCAATCTATGGTCAGCGCTGCAGGGGTGCGACCGGAACCGTTATAGGCAATCACCCGGTCACCACCCTTCGGGGCGTAGAGCGCGAAACAGTCACCCCCGATGCCGGTCGAGCCGGGTTCCACGACGCATTGCACGGCGCAGGCGGCAATGGCCGCATCCATCGCATTGCCACCGGCCTGCAGGATGTTGATCGCGACGAGCGTGGCGGAAGGATGCGACGTGGCGGCCATTGCCTTGGCGGATACCGCGACGGATCGCGTCGGCGTCTCGAAATTGCGCATTGTTTTTAAGTCTCCCTGCGATGCAATCATGCCGGCTTATCGCTGCCGGTAAGGTGTCAGCCTCACCTCGAGCAGGTCGAGCGCCCTGACGATGAGGAAATTCAGGATGAGATAGATAGCGCCGGCGGCAATGAAGACCTCCATGGCACGATAGGTCTGCGAAATCAGTTCCTGCGCAATCCCGGTCACTTCCGTCAACGTGATGATGGATGCAAGGGAGGTGCCCTTCACCATCAGGATGATCTCGTTGCTGTAGGCCGGCAGCGCCTGACGCAGCGCAAGCGGCAATACGACAAGGCGCAGGGTCAGCACGCGCGAAAGCCCGAGCGCCTGAGCCGCTTCTGAAAGCCCACGCGGGACGTTGCGGATCGCCCCGCGCAGGATCTCGCTGCCGTAAGCCGCCGTATTCAGCGAAAGCGCCAGGATCGCGCACCAATAGGGTTCGCGAAACAGCCACCACAGACCCAGGGTTTGGAGGGTCGGCCGGAACTGACCGAGCCCGTAATAGATGAGGAATATCTGGACCAGGAGCGGCGTGCCGCGAAAGACGGCGACGAAGGCGCGGATGGGCAGGACGACAAGGGGTTTCTCGCGCTGCTGCGCCAATGCCAGCGCAAGCGCCAGAATGAAGCCGAGGAATACCGAGGTGCCCGCCAGTTTCAATGTCAGCGGCAAGCCGGAAAGAAGCCTGGGGATGATTTCGAGGAAGAATCCGGGATCGATCATCGATGCACCATCCCGCGCGAGGCATTGGTTTCCGCCCGGTTGAAGACCAGGCCAGTAACGCCCGCAATGGCGAAATAGAGCGCGGCGGCGGCGCAATAGAAGAGGAAGGGTTCGCGCGTCGAACCCGCGCCGATCTGCGCCTCGCGCATCAGTTCGACCAGTCCGATGACCGAAATCAGCGCCGAATCCTTCAGCACGAGCTGCCAGACATTGCCGAGACCCGGGATGGCGTGACGCAGCAGTTGCGGGACGATCACGAGACGCAGCATCTGCATCCGGGTCAGCGCCAGCGCCTTCGCCGCATCGAACTGTCCGCGCTCGACCGCCAGAAAGGCCCCGCGATAGACTTCCGCCTGATAGGCCCCGGAGATGAAGCCGATGGTGACGACTCCGGTCGCGAATGTCGGCAGGCCGACAAAGCCGTGCGCACCGAAGAGCCGGGCCAGAGACGTCAGTGCGACGCTGCCACCGTAATAGAAGAGATAGATCGTCAGAAGGTCCGGTACGCCGCGAAAGATCGTGCCGTAGGCAGACGCAAGCGCTCGCGGAATGCGGGCCGAGGAAAGCCTTCCGGCAGCAGCAAGACCGCCGAAGATGGCGCCCAGCGCAAAACTGAGGAGGGAGAGGACGAGGGTGATGGCCGCCGCGCCCAAAAGCGCCGCGCCCCACCCCCCGGCTCCGAGCCCGAGCAAATGCAATTTTTCGAACATGCGGATTCAAGACCTGTCAAACGGCCCACCACCGGTGCCGTTCTGGGGAGAAATGCAGGGACCGGCCGCCACAAGACGCCCGATCCCCTCCGGTCCGCCGGGACTACTTCACCGGGGTGACGTCGGTATGCACCCACTTTTCCGAAAGGCGCTTGATCGTGCCGTCGGCGATGGCCTCGCCGATCGCCTTGTTGAACATGTCCTTCAGCGCCGTGTCTTCCTTGCGAATTCCGGCCCCCGTGCCAAGACCGAAGACGCCGCCGACGAAACCGGGGCCGGCCAGCGTGTAATCGGCGAATTCCGGCTTGGCGAGCGTGGCGGCAAGAGCTGTCTCCTGCGCGAAGAGCGCATCGACGCGACCCGCGGCAAGGTCGAGGTCATGCTGTTCGGTGGTCTTGTATTCGCGGATTTCGACGGTGTCGGCGAAATACTTCTTCAGGAATTCGAGGTTCGAAGTCCCGGACTGCACGCCGACGATCTTGCCCTTCAGAAGCGGCTTCAGCTTGTCGATCGCAGCTTGTGCGGCAGCCGCGTCTTCCAGCTTGAACTTCTCCTTCGAGAGGCCAAGCTTGCCGAGATCGCTGTTCTTGGCAACAGCGAATGCCGAAGGATCGACGGCATAGGGCACCGTGAAATCGATGCTTTCGAGACGCTTCGGCGTGATGAACATGCTGGCCATGATCACATCGAACTTGCCGACCTTCAGCGAGGGGATGAGGCCGTCCCAGTTCTGCGCGATGATCGTGCATTTGATCTTCATGCGGTCGCAGAGATTGTTGGCGAGTTCGATTTCCAGACCGTCGAGCTTGCCGTCGGCTGTCGTGAAGTTCCAGGGCGCGTAGGCGCCTTCGGTGGCAATGGTGATGGCCTTCGGTGCATCGGCAGCGCCCGCAAGCGGTGCAGAGACGATGGTCATGAAGGCAGCCGCCAGCGCGGCCATACGACGAATTGTCATGGCTATTCCCTTTTTGTTGTGCCGCATCTGCGGCTGTTCCCCGTCCTTGCCGGATGTTTCCCCGGCTTCAGACATAACTGACCGACCGGCGTTTAACGCCGACCGGGACTCGCATATTCGGCCAGCAGCGAGGCCGTGCCGAGAACATGATCTTCCATCACCCGCTCGGCCTCCGCGCAATCGCCGGATTTGAGCGCGTCGATGAGATTCTGATGCTCCTCGCGCGCCGAAAGTGGCTTTTCAACATAGTCGAACCAGATGCGCATGTAGGGCTCTATCGCCACGTGAAGCGTGGCAATCTGTCGGATCAGCTTGGGCCGACCACTCAAAGAGTAGATATAGGCGTGAAACTCCTGGTGCCGCAGGACCCAGTCGCTGCTGCCGGCCTCACCGGCGCGTTCCATGCGCAGAAGCAACCGGTCCAGTTCCTCGAAATGGTCCGCCGTCAGCCGCGGCGCCACGAGACGCACTGCGAGACCTTCCAGAACAGAGCGGATTTCGAAGGCTTCATTCAGTTCATCGAGCGTCAGGCCCGCGACGACACAGCCGCGATTGGGCCTGAGCGTCACGAGGCCATCGGCGGCCAGGCGCCGAAAGGCTTCGCGCACGGGCATGCGGCTCATGCCGATCTCTGCGGCAATGTCTTCCGGGATCAGCCGTTCCCCAGCCTTGTATTGTCCAAGCCGCAGAGCCTTGTGCAAATAGAGATAAGCCTCCTCCTCCGCCGTGGAGGCAGTGGGCGACGGGGAAGAGAGGCTTGCGATCATCTGGCTCACTGGATTTTTGTATCCACTTATCCAAACACCAAGCGATGTGGTCGTCAAGGGCGAACTTGACACCATGCGCCGATCTTTCGAACCGCCGTTTTGGAAGATCAACCCGCTTCAGGTGCGCATGCGGGGGACATCATTGGGGTCGAGTATCAGCTCTATCAGCAAAGGCCTTGTCTTGCTGCGATCGCTGACCGCGACAAAAGCTGCCTCCAGATCGTCTGCGCTGGAGACCCTGATACCGTCGCCACCAAGTGCTCGCGCCATATCCGCGAAGGAAGGCCAATCGAACGTGGTGAGGCCGGGATCCATCTTCCGGTCCAGGAACTGGATATGTTCGGCGCCATAGGCGGCGTCGTTGCAGACGATCACGATCAGGTCCTGCTTCAGGCGGACTGCCGTGTTGAATTCGTTGATGCCCCCCATCATGAATCCGCCATCACCGGTGAAGAGCACGACAGGCCGATCAGGGCCGGCAAGCCCGGCACCGATCGCTTCCGGAATGCCGAGACCGATGGAGCCGAAATTGGCAGTGACCACGAAGTTGCGTGGGTCGCTCACGGAAATGCGACACCAGACTTCGGTCATGAACCGTCCGCCGTCGGTGACCAGCAACCGATCCTTCGGCAGACGCCTTTCCAGTTCATCCAGAGCCCAGACGTAATTGATCGTCCCCGGCACTTTTGCCTGAGGCTTGCCGGGCACATGTGCGGTGAGCACGTCGATATCCAGCTCGCCGGTAAAGCCGCTGGGCTGGATTTCCGCCTCGTCAAGCCAGTGAATGATGTTATCGGCCGTCAATCCGGCGTCGGCAACCAGGGCGGCATCCGGGATGACGCTGCGGCCGATGGAGCGCTGGTCGGCATCCACCTGCACCAGACGCTTGCCCCTCATCAGGGCACCCTTGTCAGTCGTAAAATCATGCAGGCCCGAACCGAAGCAGATGACGCAATCGGCCTTGGCTATGAGATCATAGGCCGCCGGCGTCGAGAGCGTCCCGAAGATATCCATGTTATATGGATGACCGGTGAACAGCCCCTTCGCCTTGAGCGTTGTGGCCAGTGGCGCCTCCAGGCGGTCGGCCAGGCGGATCAGCTGTTCGCGCGCCTGGATCGCACCAGCGCCAGCCAGAATGAGCGGCCGCCGGGACGACGCGATGATGCCGATCGCTTCATCGAGCGCCTCCCCCTCGGGCACAAAGGCCGCCGTATCGAAGACGGGATACCGACGAGGCTCGTAAGCCTGCTCCAGCCACATGAAATCGGCCGGCATGTTCAGGACGATCGGACGCTGTTCCGCGCGGGCGCGATAGAAGGCACGGGCCACATCGGCGGTCACGGTCTGTGGTGCCCGCATCTGCTCGAAGCCGGCGCCGGTGGCCTTGACCACTTCGCGCTGATCGATGCATTGCAGATGGCGCGGGTTGAGCACCGGCGTATCCCCGGTCAGAAGAACCATCGGTATCCGACCCCTTGCACCCTCGGTCAGCGCCGTCACGCAATTCGTCAGCGCCGGACCATGGGTCACGGAGGCGACCCCGACGCTGCCTGACACCTGCGCATAGGCCAGCGCCATCAGCACGGAGCTCCCCTCATGGGCTGCCGGCACGAAACGCCCGCCGCAGCTTCGGACATAATGGTCGACCATGAAGAGGTTCGCATCCCCCATCAGCCCGAACATGGTGGTGACGCCATGATCCGCAACGGATCGCGCAATTGCCTGAAAAACGGTGGCGGACGAGGTCGACATGTGCAGAGGGTTCCCCGGTGTTGAGTGCGCAAAGCACCTCTTGACTCCGCTCGCAGAATAACAGCGAAAGGCTACACGCTGTGTGCATGTATTATAGCCATCCCTGGAAAATTTACGCATTATGTGCATAGTTCGCATTTCATATGCGAAATATGCGCATGCTGGGGACTGATTACGCTCGCGGAGGAGCCATGCTCGATCGCCATGACCGACAAATACTGGATGCACTCCAGAAAGACGGATCGCTGACCAACGCCCAGATTTCGGACATCGTGAACCTTTCAACCTCGCAATGCTCGCGCCGCCGTGTGGCATTGGAAGAAGCCGGTTTCATCAAGGGCTATCACGCTCGGCTGGATGCGAAGAAGCTGGGCTTCAACATCCGCGTCATTGTGCGCATCAACCTGCGCATGCATAGCCGTGACACCGACCAGAACTTCTCGCTCTGGCTGGACAGGCAACCCGAGGTGCAATCGGCCTTCTCCGTTTCCGGTGACGCGGACTACGTGCTGGATGTCAGGGTGAGCGACCTCGAAAGCTATACAGCGTTTGTGCACGAACGGCTGCTGATTCAGCCGAACGTCGCACAGGTCCGCTCCGATTTCGTTCTGAAGACCATGAAGGACAGTGAAGTCCTCGATATCGCCTTGTAGCGTTCCCGTTCAGGGCACAGCGGTGGCGCCGGCAGATCCAGGGTCCCTTGCAAGAGCAAGGGCCTCCGCAATCACAGCATGGTCGCCGATCTGGTTCATCAGGATCAGGATCAGCCGCGCATTCAGCGCGTGGCTTTCCTCTTCGGACAAGCCGTCATGGGTCTTGATGAGCATCGCATAGGTCTCGTCCGGACGGTTGAAGTTGAGCCTGGTCTCAAGCATAGGCGTGGTCCTTGGCAAGCGCGCGGGAAAGCGCGGCGGCAATCGCCTCGTCATCGAAATGCGGGAAGCGAGCCGCAACGTGCTGATCGGGGCGGATCAAATAAATGGCGCTTGTCGCGTCGCCCAGATAACGTTCGGCAAGCGCCGGGTTCTCCTTCGCGGACAATCGGAGCAGCTTGGGCGCAACACCCTGAGCCGCAAAGCCATCCGGGACGTCCGCATCGATGGCCAGCAGCGTGAAATCGCCGCCGATGAGCCGCAGAAGCCAGTCTGAACCAACAGGGGCATCGGGACAGGGACTTCCGGGGCGGGTGCGGACGGGCAGCCCTGCCGTATCCGGACCGTTGAGCCGTGAACCGTCATAGGTGCAGGGGACGGAAAGCCGGCCCGAATTGACGATGGTCCGCGCAAAGGGAACGGTTTCTGCAAGCTCCAGCACGGCATTGCGGAAGAGCCTGGAAACGGCCGATTTCGGCGTGATGAAGTCCGTCGCCCGCGTCGAGTTGGCAATGTTCTCATCCGCGCCCTGAACGCGCTCCTGATCGTATGTGTCAAGAAGCGCTGTGGGCGCGAGACCGTCGATGACCATCGCGAGTTTCCAGGCCAGGTTGTCGGCATCCTGAATGCCGGAATTGGCTCCCCGCGCACCGAAGGGCGAGACCTGATGGGCGGCGTCCCCGGCAAAAAGCACCGGGCCGTGGCGGAACCTTTCCATGCGTCGGCATTGGAAGGTGTATATCGAACACCAGTCGAGTTCGTACTCCACGTCCGGCCCCAGCATGGCGCTGACGCGGGCGCGGATATTCTCCGGATCAAGCTCCTTCTGCCTGTCGATGTTCCAGCCAAGTTGGAAATCGATGCGCCAGATGTCGTCCGGCTGTTTGTGGAGAAGCGCGCTGTCGCCCGATTTGAAATGGGGCTCGAACCAGAACCAGCGTTCGGTCGGGAAATCCGCCTTCATCTTCACGTCGGCGATGAGGAAGTTGTCCTCGAAGACGCGTCCATCGAAGCCGAGGCCCAGCATACTGCGGATCGGCGAACGCGCACCGTCGCAAGCGACCAGCCAATCGGCCTCCATCACATAGGGACCGTCCGGCGTCATGACGTCCAGCGTCACGTAATCGTCGTGACGGGTCACGGCGTCCACGCGGTTGAAGCCGCGAATCTCGATCGGAGCCCCATTGCCCTGCGCCCTGACAATGGCGTCGTGCAGGAATTTTTCGAAGAAGGGCTGCTGGAGATTGATAAAGGCGGGATAGGCGTGACCGCCTTCAGGCAGAAGGTTGAATTCATAGAGAAACCGGTCGTCGTGAAACACCTTGCCGATATTCCACTGCACGCCCTTCGCCAGCATGGCCTTGCCGGCACCCAGCCGGTCGCAGATTTCGAGCGTTCGCTTGGCGAAGCAGATGGCGCGGCTGCCCAGGCCAGCACCCTCCTGATCGTCGAGGACAAGCACCGGAACACCGCGCAAGGCGAGGTCGAGCGCGGTCGCAAGCCCGACCGGGCCGCCGCCCACGACGACAACCTTGTGCCGGACGGGGGACGCCAACGACTGATCCGCCGATTGGGCATAGGGGTAGAGCCGGAACGCCAGGGGATAGCGCTCCGTGACAGGTTTGTTCATGATCCTCCTCCCAGAAACGATCAGCCTTGAAGTTCGGCCCACATCTGGAGATCGCGCTCTGCGGTCCAGATGCGCGGATGTTCAATACCGCGCGCTTCGTCATAGGCGCGCGCAACGTTGAACGGCAGGCAATGTTCGTAGATCGCGTAATCCTTGAACTTGGGATCACATTCGGCACGAACCGCGTCCCAGGCTTCCCGCAGAGACCCGCCGCGGGCCGCAATACGCGCGACCGGCCGATAGGTCGAGTCGACGAAATCCTTGGTGCGGTCGAGTGCGGCGTTCACATCGTCGCGACCGACAACGGCGTCACCGCGACCCGGCGCAATGGCAGCGAGATCGTAGGCGCGGATGGCCTCAAGCGTGTTGCCCCAATCGGCAAAATGGCCGTCGCCACAATAGCAGGCCGACTCTGCCTCCACGATGTCGCCTGTGAACATGACGTTCTGGTCCGGCACATGGATGACGGCATCGCCGGCGGTATGCGCACGGCCAACCTGCAGGATATCGACGCGGCGCTTGCCGAGGAAGACGGACATCTTGCCGTTGAAGGTCGTCGTCGGCCATGTCAGGCCCGGAATGGATTCATGGCCTTGGAAAAGGCGCGGGAAACGCTGGAATTCGCTGTCCCAGTCTTCCTGGCCGCGCTCGACCACCATGTTGCGCGCCGTTTCAGACATGATGACCTGAGAGGCGTTGAAGGCGCTGGCGCCAAGAACGCGGACGGCATGATAATGGGTCAGCACGACATGGCTGATCGGCTTGTCGGTGACGGTGCGGACGCAGTCGATCACTTTCTGCGCGAGACGCGGCGTTGCCTGCGCCTCGACCACCATGACGCTCTCATCGCCGATGATGACACCCGAATTCGGGTCGCCCTGGGCGGTAAACGCGTAGAGCCCCTCGCCGATCTCGGTGAAGCTGGTTGTCTTTTCCGCAAGATCACCCTGGGAAGCAAATGCCTTTGCCATGACGTCTTTCCTTACTGCTTTTCAAGCTTTGTGACGGTCTGTTCGATCGCGCCGAAGATGGAATGCCCGGCTTTGTCCTTCATCTCGATGCGCACGATGTCGCCGAATTTCATAAACGGGGTCTTCGGCGCTCCGGTCTCGATCGTCTCGATGGTGCGAATTTCGGCAATGCAGGAATAGCCCGCGCCGCCTTCAGAAACCGGCTTTCCGGGGCCGCCGTTCAGCTTGTTGGACACCGTTCCCGAACCGATAATCGTCCCGGCGACAAGCGGCCTGGTCTTAGCCGCATGGGCAATGAGCTGGCCGAAATCGAAGGTCATGTCGATCCCGGCATTGGCACGGCCGAAGGGCTTGCCGTTATAGTCCACCAGCAGCGGCAGATGCAGCTTGCCGCCATCCCAGGCGTCGCCCAGTTCATCCGGCGTGACCGCCACCGGCGAGAAGGTCGAAGACGGCTTGGACTGGAAGAAGCCGAACCCCTTGGCCAGTTCAGCCGGGATGAGCCCGCGCAGCGACACGTCGTTGACCAGCATGACCAGCCGGATCGCGCTCCGCGCCTCTTCCGCCGAAACGCCCATCGGAACGTCATCGACGATAATAGCCACCTCGCCTTCCATGTCGATGCCGAAGCTCTCGTCTTCCGGCATGACGATGGGCGCGCGCGGAGCAAGGAAGCTGTCGGAGCCGCCCTGATACATCAGCGGATCGGTCCAGAACGTGGCCGGCATCTCGGCGTTGCGCGCCTTGCGGACCAGTTCGACATGATTGACATAGGCCGAGCCGTCCGCCCATTGATAGGCGCGCGGCAGCGGCGATGCTGCATCGTGCTCGTGGAAGCGGATATAAGGCTGCGAGCCTGTTTCCAGACCTTCCGCAACGCGCGCCAGACGCGGGCCGACATGGGCCCAATCGTCAAGTGCTGCCTGCAAGGTGCGGGCGATATGGCCCACTTCCGAACAGCGGGTGAGATCTTTCGACACCACGACGAGCTTTCCGTCGCGCGTGGAGTCCTTCAGGGTGGCTAGTTTCATGGTTCCTCCAACCCGGCGCGCGGCCGGTTATGCCTTGATGCCGGGCGTGCCGTCGAATTTCTTTTCGAGACTGTCCCAGCAGTCGATGTAGTCTTCCTGAAGGGGCGCATGCTTGGCGGCCCACTCGGTCAGATGCTGGGGGAAGCGGGTTTCGAACATGAAACTCATGGTTTCCGCCTGGAAATGCGGCACCATCGGCTCGTTCGATCCATGTTCGAAGGCGTTCCGGTCGGGACCGTGCGGCAGCATGCAATTGTGCAGGCTCATGCCGCCCGGCGCAAACCCTTTGGGCTTCGCGTCGTAGACGCCATAAATGTTGCCCATCAGCTCGGACATGATGTTCTTGTGATACCACGGCGGCCGGAAGGAATGCTCCGCCACCATCCAGCGTTCGCGGAAGAGCACGAAGTCGATATTGGCCGTGCCTTCCTGACCCGACGGCGCCGTCAGCACCGTGAAGATCGAAGGATCGGGGTGATCGAAGAGGATCGCGCCGACCGGCGAATAAGTCCGCAGATCGTATTTGTAAGCGCAGTAGTTGCCATGCCACGCCACCACGTCGAGCGGGGAGTGATCGATATGCGTTTCATGGAACTGGCCGCACCATTTCAGGATGACCCGCGACGGCACCTCGCGATCTTCGAAGGCCGCGACCGGGCATTTGAAGTCGCGCGGATTGGCCAAGCAATTCGCCCCGATGGGGCCTCTGCCGGGCAGGTCGAACTTCTGGCCGTAATTTTCGCAGACAAAACCGCGGCACGGACCTTCCAGCACTTCGACGCGATAGACGAGACCGCGTGGCAGGATGGCGATTTCCTTCGGCTCGAGGTCGATAATTCCGAGCTCGGTCGAGAAACGCAGCTTGCCCTCCTGCGGCACGACCAGCAATTCACCATCGGCGGAATAGAAATACTCGTCCACCATCGATTCCGTCACGAGATAGACATGACTGGCCATGCCGGTCTGCGTGTTCACGTCACCGGCCGTCGTGACCGTGCGCATGCCGGTGACCCAGGTGAGCTTTTCCGCCGCATGCGGGATCGGATCCCATCGATACTGACCAAGCGAAATCACGTCAGGCAGTACGTGCGGCGCCGATTTCCAATGCGGGATATCGATCTTGGCGAAGCGCCCGGTATGCTTGACCGAGGGGCGGATGCGGTAGCACCAGGTGCGCTCGTTCTGGCCGCGCGGTGCGGTGAAGGCCGTGCCGGAAAGCTGCTCGGCATAAAGGCCGTATTCGCATTTCTGCGGCGAATTCTGCCCCTGCGGCAGCGCGCCGGGCAGCGCCTCCGTCTCAAAATCATTGCCGAAGCCGGGCATGTAGCCTTCATGCGCACCGATATGACTCGGAGCGCGGATCATGGCAGCATCAAGCGGATGTGGGTTCATCGTAACCTCCCGGCAATCGTTCCTCTGGGCACGTAAATTAGTTGCAAGTGCAACTTTGTCAAGCTAGATTTGACCCATGTTAAGAAGAAACTGGGAGCAGGACATGGAAACCACCCTTTACGACTATTGGCGCTCTTCCTCCTCTTACAGGGTCCGGATAGGCCTCACCCTTCTGGGCCTCGCCTATGTGAGCGAGCCGATCAATCTCGTGGATGGCGCCCAGCGCAGCCAGTCTTATCTCGCGCGCAATCCGCAGGGCCTTGTGCCGACGCTGGAAATTGACGGCGTGGCGCTAACCCAGTCGCTGGCCATCCTCGAATACCTGGATGAAACGCGCGCCGCCCGTTGGCTGCCGGCAGACCCGGCGGAAAGAGCGCATGTGCGGGCGCTCGCCTACGCCATCGCGATGGAGATCCATCCGGTCTGCAATCTGCGGGTCGCGCGCTACGCCGTGTCGCTGGGCGGCGTGACCATGGAAGACTGGATGAAGCACTTCATTTCCGATGGTCTGGCCGATTTCGAGGCGCTTCTGATGCAGACGCCGGAGCAAACCTATTGCCACGGCGATGCGGTCAGCCTTGCCGACATCTGCCTTGTCCCGCAGGTCTACAATGCGAGGCGTTGGGGTGTGGACATGACGCAATTTCCCAGAACGCTTGCTATCGCCTCGCGGCTGGAGACGCTAGAGGCTTTTGCAGAGGCCCATCCCGACAAGGCAAAACCAAACTGAGCCCTCACTGGTGACTCATGTTCTGTCTTGTGACAGGCTCGCGATAGCAGGATCATGGACGTCGTCATGGCAGAGCAGAAAAGAGACCCGGAATTCGATCTCGAGCAATTTCTTCCCTACCTCCTCAACCAGGCAGCGGAAGCGACATCGCATTCGTTTCAGGCCGCATACCGCGATCTCTATGGTATGACGCGCACCCAATGGCGCGTCATGGCCAATCTCGGGAAATTCGGTTCAATGACGGCGAAGGACATTTGCGTCATTTCCCATATCGAGAAGACCAAGGTCAGCCGGTCCGTCACGGCTCTCGAAAGCGCCGGTTTTCTCCTGCGCACGCCAAGCGAAGACGACAGGAGGGCGGAATTTCTCAGCCTGACCGACCGGGGCATGACGGTTTTCCGCGAGATCGGCAAACGCGCCAATACCTTCGACGCGCAGTTGAGAGCCGAACTCGGAGAGACCGCCGCGCAGGAATTGGTGAAAGCGCTGGAATTTCTGAAGAAGCGCGGCCTCTGAGCCTTCGCCCGCCTTTGAATACCTGGAGCATCACCGGATTGTCGCGACTTGTCTTCAGCGAAACACCCGCTCTTCTTTCGAAATCGGCTTAAGGACTAGCTTCGTATCACTACGCGAGGGAACCGATCTGCGACCCTTTTCTATTTCCAGCATCGCTCTGCCGGCAACCATCATCTGCTGGTTTTGATCAACGAATGTTGAACCTGACTTCTTCCCCGTACTGCCCCGGCGGACAGCCAAAGATCTTGCGGAAGATGCGATTGAAGTAGGAAATGTCGTTGAAGCCGCAGTGATACGCGATCGTCGATACGAGCATATCGGTCCGGCCCGGCCGCCGCTCACGCAAAAGCTGGCAGGCGGCTTCCAGACGCTTCTGCAGGAGATAGTCCGTCGGCGTCACGCCCAGCAGCGCAAAGGCACGTTGCAATTGCCACATGGAAACATGGAGGTCGGCGGCAACGGTCTGGATGGAAAGCTCGCAGTTGCCGTAACGGCTGTCGATGTAGGCGGGTGCACGCTGGAGAAGTTGCGCGCCGCTGATCTCGCTATCTATTCCGGAAAGCCGCTGCGGTTCTGGCGCTCATGAAGCATCACGCCCAGGAGCAGGCCGGGGCTGGTCGAGGTCGGGACGATGCCAAGACTGGAGGGCAACGTCTCGACCTCCCGGTCCGCGCCCTTGGCGACGGGCGGCGATAGCCGCGCCCAGTCGATCGCCAGCGTCGGTCTGTCCTACGAAATCGACCTATGGGGAAAGCTGGCCGCGCAGCGCGACATCGCTGCCTTCGAGGCGAGCGCCACGACTGAGGACTTCGAGGCGGCACGTCTGGCGACCATCGGCCAGACGATCGAGCTCTACTTCCGCCTGGCGCATGCCAACGAAAGCCTGGCGATGACGCAATCAAGCCTTGAAGGCGCGCGGCGCGTGGAAGAGCTGGTCCGTGCGCAGGCGGCCGGCGGCGCAGTGTCCGAACTGGAGAAGAACGAGGCGCGACAGAATACGCAGGTGCTCGCCGCGCGCATTCCTGAACTCATCCAGCAGCGCGAGGTGCTGCGCAATGCCTTGACCGTGCTCCTGAACGGCCAGCAAAGCCCGGTGGCAGAGCCGAAGCGTCTGGCGCCCGCCGGCCTTCCGTAGATTTCGCCAGGCCTGCCTGCCGATCTGATCAGCCGACGGCCCGATCTGCGCGCGGCTGAAATCAGGCTGCGGGGCACCCTGCGTGGAACCGATTTGGCCCGCGTTCGCTTCTTTCCCGCCATTTCGCTCACCGGGTCGCTCGGCACGACCAGCGCGCAGCTCCTGTCCTTCGTCTCCAACGAAGCGTCCAGCAACAACCTGAACACCGGATGGAACGCCGTCAGAAAGGCCGGGCAAGCCCAGGAGCGCCGGCAACAGCATCGGGGACTGGATGACGAGGATCTTGCGGATATCGTCCGCTCCGCCCTGATCCCTGTCGACGGTCATGGCAAGCTCCCAGGAATTCGGCATCAGGATGACCGGATAGGTTTCCATGAGAATCTGCCAGGCGGCGGCGATTTTCTCCCGCAGCGAAATGGCGATCGAAAACTCGGTGAGCGTGATCGGGTCTACGATACCCGCCCAGGTTTCGAATTTCTTCTTGATCGGCGCATCGCCCAATGCAAGGGCGGCGGCGCCCAGCGTTTCGCGAAACTCGTTGATGACCAGTTTCGACCAGAGGTCCTGACCTTCGGCGAAATAGGGGAGTTCCACCTCCTCGACGATATAGCCGGCGGCTGTCAGCGCCCTTGCGGCACTTGCAAGCGCCGCAGCCACCCCGGGTTCAGGCCGATACTTGCCGCCACCGGAGAAAAGCGCGACCTTGCCAGGCTCGCCCGCACCCGGCATCGCCAGGGGTGCCGGCACCTGCCAGGCATCTCTTGCGTCCAGTTACGCTAACGCCTCGAGGCCGAGGGCGACATCAGCGACGTTGCGGCCCAGGACGCCTTCAACACCCATGATCGCGCCACAAACGCCTCTTCCCGGCCCCATGATGCTTGGGATTCGCCCAAAGGCCGGACGCAGTCCGAGGACGCCGCAGACATACGCGGGATAGCGAACCGGCAATGTCGTTGCCATGGGCGGCGCGCCGATGCCGACCGCAACCGCACTCTCTGCCCCGCCGCTGGAGCCGACGGGAGTGCGAAACGAATCCAATGCGTCTACAACGCCGGGCGCGTCGGTAGGTGATGTTCGGTATCAAGCCAGGGCGGGCTTTCGTCGTACATGTCCTGAATGAGTTGCTTGATCAGTTCGATATGCGCAGAGTTATCTCCAAGGCGATGGTTGAGGATGACCGGAGACGTGGCGCGATCCCCCTCGATCAGCCTGTATTCCAGGTCGGAGCGCAACTGGCGGGCCGAGGAAGGGACAATGCACAGGCCGGCTTCTGCCGCTACCAGACCGAGCGCGGTCTGTATGTCGCCGACTTCATGAACACTTTCCGGGTAGACGTCGTGGCTATGGAGGAGATTGAGAACCTGATCGGCATAGCCGGGCCGGGGCTTTTTCGGATAGACGATCAGCTTCTGGCCATTCAGCGCACGCACCGGCAGCGGCGTCGATGCCTCCGCCAGTGCCGTTCCCCTTGCAATCGCGAGGGCAAGGCGTTCCTCTTGCAAGACGATGCCGACGATGCCCGGATCGCTGTGCTGCACACGCCCGAATCCAACGTCGATCCTGCCTTCCTTGAGTGCCGCGATCTGTTCAACAGAAGCCATGTCCAGCAGCTGAAGATCGAGCGTAGGGGCATGCTGACGCAGCTTGCGCACCAGGGACGGAAGCCCGCCGTAGAGCGTCGAAGCGACAAAGCCGATCGAAACGATCTTGTTCTGGTTAAGCCCGACGCGTCGCGTCGCGGCTTTCATCTGGTCGATGCGCCCGAGGATTTGCAGAGCCTGCTCATAGAAGACACGGCCCGCTTCCGTCAGTTTCACCGGCCGGCTCGAGCGCAGCAGCAGCGGAACCCCAAGTTCGTCCTCCAGCATCTGGATCTGGCGGCTGAGCGGCGGTTGCGCCATATTCAGTTGCTGGGCCGCTTTGGTGATGTTCCGTTCGCGTGCGACCGCGACGAAATAGCGTAGCTGCCTGAGTTCCATGCATGCCTCTCCGATATCCCTTCACCATTGTTTCGGGTATTTTGCAGCGCAGCAAGGCGAGGAAGGGCCGCATTCGACTATAAACATACCTTTAAGGTATCGCAATGTACCGAATCGGTGTTGGACGTTTTCATTCAAACGCGCCAAGCTCGCACCATGAACACGAGCTTTCTCCCCGATATAGCGTCTTCCCGGCTGGCAGCCACTGTCGAGCGTGTAGAGACCATTCTGGTCGATCTGCCAACGATAAGGCCTCACAAACTCTCCGTCGCCACGATGGATGGGCAGACCCTGATGATCGTCAGGGTTCATTGCAGCGACGGCATTGTCGGCGTCGGCGAGGGCACCACGATCGGCGGCCTGGCTTACGGTGGCGAAAGCCCGGAAAGCATGAAGCTTGCGGTCGATCACTATTTCGCGCCGGTCATGACCGGACAGGATGCGCGGCGTGTCCGCGCCCTGATGGTCCGTATCGGCAAGATGGTGAAGGAAAACCGCTTCGCCAAGAGCGCGGTCGAGACGGCACTTCTGGATGCGGAAGGCAAGAGAACCGGATTGGCAGTCAGCGAACTGCTGGGCGGGCGGCTTAGGGATCGGTTGCCGGTGGCCTGGACGCTGGCCTCCGGCGATACGGCGCGCGACATTGCCGAAGCCGAACAGATGCTGGATCTTCGTCGTCACCGTATCTTCAAGCTGAAGATCGGCAAGAGAAGCGTCGGCGAAGATGTTGCCCATGTTGCGGCCATCAAACGGGCACTCGGCGACCGCGCTGCGGTGCGCGTCGATGTCAACATGGCCTGGAGCGAGACGCAGGCCGCCGAAGGCATGGCGGCACTGGCCGATGTGGGATGCGAACTCGTGGAACAGCCGGTGGCCACGGCCGCGGCACTGCGCCGCTTGGTTCGCCGCTTTCCCGTCGCTCTCATGGCGGATGAAGTGCTTAACGGGCCGGAAACGGCCTTCGATCTCGCCGTCGGGCGCGGCGCGGATGTCTTCGCCATCAAGATTGAACAGAGCGGCGGGCTTTTCGAGGCGCAGCGTGTTGCCGCCATCGCCGATGCTGCCGGCATTGAGCTTTATGGCGGCACGATGCTGGAAGGGGCCGTCAGCACCGCCGCCTCGGCGCATCTTTTCTCGACGTTCAACAATCTCGCCTGGGGGACGGAGCTTTTCGGACCTCTGCTGCTGACCGAGGAGATCCTGCGCGAGCCGCTCGATTACAGCGATTTCGAACTCACGGTTCCCACGGGACCGGGGCTTGGGATTGCGCTGGACGAGGACAGGCTTGCCTTCTTTACCCGTGGCGGGGCCCGCAAGACGATTAACGTGAAAGGCTAGGGTGAGAACATGCTTTTTCATGTCCGCATGGATGTAAAAATACCCCATGGCCTGCCTGCCGACGAGGTTGCAGGCATTCTTGCCCGCGAGAAGGCCTATTCGCAGGAACTTCAGGCGTCTGGCAAGTGGCGACACATTTGGAGAATCGCCGGCCAATACGCCAATTACAGCATTTTCGACGTGCGCGATAACGCCGAGCTGCACGACATCCTGTCACAGCTTCCGCTCTTCAAGTTCATGGAGATCGATGTGACGCCGCTTCTGCGGCATCCCTCGGCCATTCGCCAAGACGATACCTGATCCGTTGTACCCGGCATTCGCAGGACACGCGCATGCCTCAAGACTGTAAAAGTGGAGGAATGAACATGAGTGTAAAGATTTTCGACCGGCCGGAAACGAAGTCGTTTCTGGAGACCGTATCCGGGCTCGACAAGGCGGGCGGCAATCCGCGCGTCAAGCAGGTCGTTCACCGCATCCTGACGGACCTGTACAAGGCGATCGACGATCTCAATGTCACGCCCGACGAATACTGGACGGCAATTGCCTGGCTCAACGAGATCGGCGCTTCCGGTCAGGCCGGCCTGATCTCTCCCGGCCTCGGCCTCGATCACTTCCTGGACGAACGTCTGGACGCGATCGACGATGCACTCGGGATCAAGAATGAGACGCCCCGCACCATCGAGGGTCCGCTCTACGTCGCCGGCGCCCCGGTTTCCACGGGCTTTGCCCGCCTGGACGACGGAACGGATGAAAACGGCCACACGCTGATCATGCATGGCACGGTCTTCAAGGCCGACGGAACGCCCTTTGCCGGTGCGACCGTCGAAGTCTGGCACTGTGACACCAGGGGCTTCTATTCGCATTTCGACCCGACCGGAAAGCAGGCCCCGTTCAACATGCGCCGCACGATCATTGCAGACGAAAACGGTCGCTACAAGTTCCAGAGCATCGTGCCGCACGGTTATGGCGTGCCCCCGGGGAGCCCGACGGAACAGCTGCTTTCGGCACTCGGCCGTCACGGCCAGCGCCCGGCCCACATCCACTTTTTCGTGAGCGGCGCGGACCATCGCAAATTGACGACGCAGATCAACATTGCCGGCGATCCGCTCGTCAATGACGATTTCGCCTATGCCACCCGTGACGGACTGGTTCCGGATGTTGTCGAGCGCAACGACGAAGCAAGCATGAAGGCCAATAACCTCAAGGGTCCCTTTGCGGAAATCGTCTTCGACATCCACCTGACACCGCTGGTCAACGGTGTCGACAACCAGATCAACGAGCAGCGTAAACGCGCCGCCGCCTAAGACGGCTGAGAGGCAGGGGACACGCGCGCCCTGCCTCGTTTCCCCGATCCAAAAACCCAACAGACTTGTGAGCGCTGCGTCTGACCAGGCTGCAGCGGGGGAGAGATCATGTGCGATACCACCCTGAACCTGGGCGAACTGGAAGAACTGCTTGCAACAGCCGTTCAGGATGACCCCCGATGCAGGCGTCTTCCGCCGCCGCCGCGACATATTTACGAATGTCGAACTTTTCGAACTCGAGATGAAGCACATCTTCGAGAGCAACTGGGTCTACCTGGCGCATGAAAGCCAGGTCCCGAAAACAACGATTATTACACAACCTATATCGGCCGGCAGCCGATTGTAATCACGCGCGGCAACTCGTCCTATGTCCGTCGTCGAATGATTTGAGACTTTTGGGGCTCTGGAAGAAAGGCGTTTCCGGCTCGGTTTGCGTGTCGATTTAAGCGGCTTTGGCTTGGTGGTTCAAGCGACGCTGTCTGATGATATCTCGTTTGATCCTTTCGCGTTCAATCAGGATGGTCTGGCCGCGCCCGAAGTAGACGTCAGCCGGGATGAGATTGTCGTGGCTCTCGTGGTATCGGCGGTGATTGTAGTGCTCCACTTCGTGAGCGCCATACCTGCCGTCAATCTGGTCATAGTGGACCGGATGGGGGCGTCGCCTTAATCTGGCACAAGGTGCACGTCTGGCATCATGCCAGCCCTCACGCGTTGATTGACATAGTGATCTGCCGCCATGCTGCAGTGGCGTTGGAGCGAAGCTGGCGGTGATCAGCTGCGTTGAGATGCTTGCGGTGAAGAAGGAAGAGATTGGCGATTTGGCCATATGTAGAGACAAAACGCTGGCATTGCCGCGCCGACTTGAAGCGCATTATGCGTCGTTCCCGTCGTCGCACGGAAGACGTGAATTCTCGGCGCGGTTGTTGATGCCCTTGTGCGAGCGATGCTCGACATCGGGCATGAGATCCGCCTTTGCGGCCGAGTAAGACCGTAGCTTGTCGGTGACCATCACCCGTGGGGTGGTCTCCTGAGCCTTCAGCAGTTTGCGCATCAGCCGGAGGGCTGCCCGCTTGTTTCTGCGGCTTTGCACCAAGGCGTCGAGGACGCAGCCGTTGGCATCGACGGCGCACCACACACAGTATTTCTTTCCCTTGATCGTCACCACCATCTCATCAAGCTGCCACTTATCGGCAAATTGACCGCGGGACCGCCGACGAAGCTGATGAGCGAATTTGAGGCCGAACTTCGCCGCCCATTCCGAGACGGTCTGGAACGAGACCTCAATGCCGCGCTCCGCCAGCAGATCCTCAACATCGCAAAAGCTGAGCGGAAACCGGTAATAGAGCCAAACCGCATGGGCGATAATCTCGGCGGGAAAGCGGTGACGTTTATGGCGGATGGGTGAGACGTCTATCATGTCGGCACATTATCGTGCCGATCAGCATTGTTCGTTTCAGGCGACGCCACCGCGAGGACCTCGCCTGAAACGACACAGGCCGTTTGACCACCGGCCGGTGTCAGCTGAAACGCCTGAGCTTGTAGGGCGTCGGATCGACGATCGGCGGCGCATCCGTCACCAGATCGGCCGCGAGCTGACCGGCCGCCGGCCCGGTGCCGAAGCCGTGGCCGGAAAAGCCGGTGGCAATGGTGAAGTCCGGAATGCTGTCGATTCGCTCGATGGCGGGCAGCGAATCCGGCGTGATGTCCATCATGCCGGCCCAGACCTCTTCGATCACCATGTCCTTGAAGACCGGCCAGGCGGCGACAAGATTGCGGATCGCCTCGGCATTGATGCCTTCGTCGGCCTGTGGGTCCATCGTCCTGATGCGCTCGAACGGCGAAACGCTTTTCGGCCCCCAGCGGCGCGGCAGGCGGATATCATTGAGAAAATCCTTGCCGAGGTTGATACGCAGCAGGCTGCGCTGGTGGCGCAGCATGTGCAGGTAGCGCATGCCGATCAGCAGATGGTCGAGCATGAGAGGCGCGCCGAGCGCGCCGCGCTGCGTCACTGTATAGCCGCCATCGCTCCGCTTGCGGAAGGAGAAGTCGGGGCCGCCCACCGCAATCTCGGTCGGCCCGTCCATCGGCGCGGTGCGCATGACGGAGGAGACGAGCGGCAGCGTCGGCAGGGAGATACCAAGATTGGCGAGGAACTTGCGCGACCAGAGACCGGCAGCGAGAAGAACCTGATCGCAGCGGATTTCGCCGCGCTCGGTGACGACGCCGGTCACCTTCCCGCCCGTGCGCGTCAGCGTGCGGACGGCGCAGTTCTCGACGATCTTCACGCCGAGGCGGGCGGCGGCATTGGCAATGGCACTGGGGGCCAGTGTCGGTTCGGCGCGACCGTCGGAGGCGGTGAAGATGCCGCCCGCCCATTGACCCTTGCCACCGGGAACCAGCCCGTCGATTTCGCTGGCGCTGAGCAGTTTCGAATCGAGCGACATGTCGCTCACAGACTTCATCCAGCCGCGATGCATCTCCATCTCCGCCTCGGTGCGGGCGAGATACATGATGCCGGCCTGTCTATAGCCGACATCGACGCCGACGCGCTGCGGCATTTCGGCCCAGAGCTGGTCGGCGGCAACCGCCATCCGTACGTCAGGCGCCGAGCGTCCCATCTTGCGGCACCAGCCGAGATTGCGCGAGGACTGTTCGCCCGCCACCCGGCCCTTTTCCAGCACCACGACCGGGATGCCGCGTTCGGCCAGCGTCAGTGCCGCCGTTAGCCCGACAATGCCGGCGCCGATCACGACGACGGTGGTTTCTTTCGGGAAATCGGGAGAGATCTGAACCGGTGTAATTGCGGGTGCCATGGCAATCGTCCTTGGGTTAGGCAGGGTGGCGGGCAAGGCCCGCCGTCAAAGGGAAATGGTGCGCTTTTCGATCTCGGCGGTGGAGGCGCCACGATAGGCCGTCACTTCGATCTCGACCTTGTAGACAGTCGAGCCGAGCGGTGGGCATGTCACCGTGGAAGCCGGATCCGTGCCGCGGAACTTCTCGCCCACGATGGTCATGACGGTTTCGGTATCCTTCGGCTCCTGGATGAAGACGCGGGACATGACGACATCGGCAAGGCTTGCGCCAACGGCGGCCAGCGCGCGTTCGATATTGGCGAAGACCTGATGCGTCTGAGCGCCCACATCCTCCGGGATTTCCTTGGTCTCCGGATTGCGGCCTGCGGTGTTGGACACGAAAATCCAGTTGTCGACGGCCACGATGCGGGAATAGCTGCCATGGTCCTCGAATTTGGAACCGGTCTTGATCTTGACGATCTTGGTCATGATCGCTCCTTGCTTCTGACATTGAAAAAGAGAGGGGCCGGGCGCGACAGGGTTCGCGGCCCGACCGAGTTGGCGCTCCCGAGGGGATCGGGTCAGCGCAGAACGGGAACGTCCCAGAGGTTGAGCTTGACGCCGATGCCGCGCTCGATGGCGTTGCGGTAGACGATCGTGCCCCAGGCAACATCTTCTACCGGCATGCCGCCGACCGACATGATGATGATCTCGTCGTCGTTCTTGCGGCCGGGTGCATCGCCAGCAACGATCTTGCCGATATCTTCGAGCTGGTCGCGGCTCATCCTGCCTTCGGCGATCATATCCAGGAACTTCACGCCGATGATCGGCACATGCACATGCGCGGGCTTCGGCAGTTCGTGGAACCATGCGTCGTAGAGGCCGGTATTGTCGACAACCTTGCGGATGTCCGGGCTTTCCATGCCCTCATCGATGTTGCAGAGCGCCGGCATGGCCAGGAACGTGCCGGGGCTCACCCATTCGCGCTTCACGATCGGATAGGTGGAGGGGTCGCCGACTGCGCCGGAATTGCAATAAGTCACGAGATCCGAGTTACGCACCACGTCCTCGATCGTGTCGACCAGCTCGACCTTCGTTACCTGCGGATAGGTTTCCTTCAGCCATGACAGGAAGCTGTCGAGGCTCTTCTGGCCGCGACCCTTGACCTTGACCGTATCGATATTCGGGCAGGCCGCGATGAAGGCGGCAAGCGTTGTCTTGGCCATGACGCCCGGACCGAGGATGCCGACGACGCGGGAATCCTTGCGCGCCAGATGGCGGGCGCCGACGCCGGGGATCGCGCCGGTGCGGTAGGCGGAAAGCAGGTTCGCCGACATGAAGGCAAGCGGCGCGCCGGTATCGGCATCGTTCAGGCAGAACATCAGGATCGAGCGCGGCAGGCCCTTTTCGCGGTTCTCGATGTTGGAACCATACCACTTCATGCCGGCGGTGCGGAAACGGCCGCCGAGATAGGCGGGCATGGCCATGAAGCGGCGGTCAGCGGTCGGCTTCGGCATGTCCGGGAAAGGCGAGTTTTCCGGAAAGCTGATGGCCGCGCCATGGCTGTCGCTGTTGGGGCCCGCCATGCGGTAGTCGCCGTGGTAGAGCAGGCCGAACATTTCTTCCATCGCGTCCACGCAGGCCGGCATTTCGGTCACGCCGGCGCGGATCATGTCCTGCTCGGACAGGTAGATGAAGTCGATTTTCGTGTTCTCGATCATGGATCTAGCTTCCTTTCGGGTAAGGCTTCGCTGGCCTGCTCGGGAGCGCTTGTCGCGGCCCGGCGGGTTTGCGTGGATGCTTCAGTTTTCGGGTGTGGGGGCACGGCTCGACGCCATGCCCAATTTCTCAGGTCAGTCGGCGAAGACCCGGCCGAGTGCCGCGTAGCGCTCGGGGCTTGCCTTCTTGATCGAGAGCGCGAAGAAGGCCCCGAACACGCCCACCAGCACCACGATGACAGGGAAGGAGTCGATAACGATGTTCGACGCACCCGCCAGAAGGCTGAGATTGGAGATGACTAGGACGATTGCGCCGGCAAGACCTACAAGTGCGATAATCGGCGCGATCGTGGTCCGCCAGGGGCCGTAACCCTTGTTGTCCGTGCGGAAGAACATGACGATGGCGATCGACACCATGGCCTGAACCGACAGGATGCCGAGCACTGCAAGCGCCGACATGTAGGAGAAGACGACAGCCAGCGGATCCTGCCCGGCGATGACAAAGGCGGCGAGCACGGCGGCGGCAATACCCGATTGCAGCATGCCGGCGATATAGGGCGAACCGTGAATGTGATGCACCTTACCCAGAACCTTGAATGCGAGACCTTCCCGACCGAGCGCGAAGAAGTAGCGGTTCAGCGTATTGTGGAAGGAGAGGATGCAGGCAAACAGGCTGGTGATGAGCAGCACGTTCATCGTGTGCGCAGCCCAGGGACCGAGAACCTTGGTCGCGGCGTCAAAATAGAAGGTATTGAGCGCCGCATTTGCCGTTTCCTGGATCTTGGACGGGCCGTAATACTGGACGATCGCCCAGGTCGAGAAAGCATAGAAGACCGCGATCAGCAGGACGGAGATATAGGTTGCGCGCGGAATGGTGATTTCCGGCCGATGCGCCTCCTCGCCGAAAATGGCGGTTGCCTCGAAGCCGATGAAGGAACCGACCACGAAGACGAGCGAGACACCAAGGCCAGGCGTGAAGACGGTCGAGGGCATGAAGGAGGAAACCGTCATGCCTTCCGGCCCGCCGCCGTGAAGCACGATGCCGATATCAAGCAGAAGGAGGATTGCGATTTCGGCCAGCATGCACACGCCGAGGATCACGCCCGAAACGGTGATGTTGCGCTGGCCGGCCAGATGGGTGATGGCCAGGAAGGCAAAGGACCATACCCACCAAGGCAGATCAAGTCCAAGGGCCGCCATCGCGCCGTTGGTGAAGACGCCGATCAGACCGTAGACGGCGATCTGAACGGAACTGTAGGTCAAAAGCGCTATGAACGCGCCCGCAACCCCGGCCGGCTTACCGATGCCGTTGGCGATGTAAGTGTAGAATGCGCCGGCGCCGCTGATATGGCGGCTCATGGCGGTGAAGCCAACGGAGAAGATCAGATACAGCAACCCGGCGAGCACGAAGGCGCCCGGAACGCCTGCCCCGTTACCGAATGCGAAGGCCGGCGGCGTTGCGCCGACAACCGCGGTCAACGGCGCTGCGGCCGCTACGACGAAGAAGACGATGTGGGCGATGCCCACGGAATTGCTGGCCAGCTTTCCGCTGGGCGCAGTGAGACTCTCACCAGTTTTCATGTTGAACCCCTTTTTATGGATTAATTGTTATTTGCGAAATCTAGGGAAGAATTTTGCGATGCAATATTGCAATCTGTGCCATGATTTTGATAATTTACGTCAACGTTCACGCAATTTTCATGAAGCTCCGGAGTCGTGGCATGAGGGAAGTGCATCGCCGGGCCGGGAATGTCGCCTTCATCCGCGTGGCAGCCATCACGCCGCTGATCCATCAGTTCGACAAGCGGCAAGAAAAGGGCCGCATGCTTCTGGCGCGCCATCGCCTCTCCCAATCGTTGCTCGACGACCCTTATGCCGTGATCCCACTGCAGCGTTTCATCGCCTTCTTTGAGGATGCGGCGGAGGCTCTGGACGATCCGTTTTTCGGGGCCAAGCTCGGTTCGGCCTTCAAGCCGGCCGATATCGGCCCGCTTGGCATGCTTGTCTCACTCTCCCCGACGATCAGGGTTGCCTTCGATCGCATCTCTAGATTCGTGAATTCGCTCCAGAATTCCACCAGTTCCAACTTCGTCGAGGATGGCGACACATTCGAGTGGACCTATCGCATCGCCGATCAGTCGATCTGGCCGCGTCGACAGGACGCGGAATATTCGCTCGCCGCAAGCTGTCAGCTGGTGCGCTCGAACTTCTCCTCGGCATGGAGGCCGGATGAGGTGCATTTCGAGCATGACGCGCCGGCAGAACCGGATATCCTGCGCCGCATCTTCCGCGCGCCGGTGCTGTTTCGCCAGTCAAGCAATCGCATGATCATGCGCACCGAGGACATCACCCGCGTCTATCGCAGCGACAACAAGGAACTTGCGGCGATCCTGGAGCGGCATATCGCCGATCTGATCAACGAAACCGAGGTGGGGCAAAGCCTCACCTCCAAGGTCACGGCGCTGATCGAGCACTATGTTGGCCGTCGCCCGGTCACGGTGGGTTTTCTGGCCGAGGAACTGGGCATCAATGCGCGCACATTGCAGAGGCAGCTGGAGCACGAGGGAACAAGCGTGCGTAGCCTGACCGAGGCGCATCGGCGCGAGCTCGCCGAGCACCTGCTCTCATCGGGAAAGAAGCCCTCGATTGCCGAGGTCGCCCAGACGCTCGGCTATGCCGACAGCGCCGTCTTCGGCCGGGCCTTCAAGACCTGGACCGGAAAAGCGCCATCGCGCGCCGTCAGGTAGGGCTCAGATCCGTGGATCGAGCCCGCGGATGATCTCCACCGCGTTGCCCTTCTCGGGCAGGAATTCCAGCAGGATGCCGTTTTCCAGTTTGAGCCAGTGGTCGCCCTTCGCGGTCGAGACAGCGCCGCGCGCCCGCGCCGCGGCAATGGCGGCGGGCACGTCCTTGCAGACGATGCCGAGATGGCCGAAACGTCCCTCGGGACCGCCGAATTCCGGATCAGCGATCAGCTGAACGCCGCCCTGCAGCCAAGCCTGGCTCGGCGCCTTCGGATCGCCGTCGAGCTTGGTGACCACCATGCCCAGCACCTCGGCAAAGAAGTCGATGAGCGGAAGGATATCGCGCACGAAGAAGGCCGTATGTTCGACATAGGCGGTGGTGGCGGACATGGAGAAGCCTCTGGTTGTAAGGGAATGGATGCGTTCAGGCGGATATGCGCGCCGGAAGATCCGGCTCACCGTGCCAGGCATGTTCGAGATCGTTGTCGCGGACGTAGCGCACCAGTGCATCGATGAAAAGACGTGTACGGGCAGGAAGATGCGTCCGCGTCGGAAAGGCGACATTCATGGTCAGCGACTTCAGTCGCCACTCCGGAAGAACCTGAACCAGACGTCCGCTCGCAAGGTCATCCCTGACCACATAGGAGGGCTGGACGAGAATGCCGAGGTCGTCCAGCGCCGCCTGGCGCAGCGCCATCCCGTCATTGCAGGTGATTGCACCGGTAACGGACAGCCGCTTTGCAAGGCCGTTGCGTTGGAAGGTGAGATGCTCCCAGTCGTCGGACAGTGTGTAGAGCAACATGGCGTGACCTTCCAACGCCTCCGGCTCATGGGGGACACCGTGGGCTGCGAGATAGGCGGGGGTTGCAGTCAGGATGCGCGGCACTTCCGCGAGCTTTCGCATGGTCACGGAACTGTCCGCCTCGACGCGGCGGGTCCGGATCGCAAGATCGAGACCGCTTTCGATCAGATCGCAATAGCGGTTGGAGATCTGGAGATCGACCTGCACCGCCGGGTGGTCAATCTTGAACTGGCGGATCACCGGCAAGAGATGCAGTAGCGAGAAGGCCAGCGACGCGCCGACCCGCAGCGTGCCAAGCGGTTCGGCCTTGATGGCGCTCACACTCTCTTCCGCCGCGTTGAGGTTGCCGAGGATTTCGCGCGCCTTGCAGGCAAAACGCTCGCCCTCCAGCGTCAGCGACAATTGCCGTGTCGTGCGCTGAACAAGGCGCACGCCAAGGCGGTTTTCAAGACTGGTCAGACAGCGGCTCACGCCGGAAACGGAAAGGCCGAGAAGATCGGCAGCGCGGGTGAGGCTCGCCTCGTCGGCAATGCGCGTAAACACTTCCAGTTCGGTAAAACGATCCATGGCATTCAGGGCTCCCCTTTTTATATTTACGGTAATATTCATCTAATTTTGATGAAACGCAAGGGCGCCGTGTCCTCTCGCCTGAAATTTTTGCGGCGAGCGCAAGAGAGTTTTCCAGCTTACATGATTTATCACGCATCAAGACAATGACAGGCTGTATGTGAGCATGGGAGGGCTCGCTCCCTCCCCCGCCGCAACGAAAATTTCAAGCAAACAAGAGCTTGTAGAGGGATCAATATGCATATCGCCCAGCCTGACAGTGCAGTGGAAACGGTCTCCGCCACAGTCGCGGACTTCCTGAAATCGCCGAAAGTCCTCATTGGCGGCCAATCCTCCGGGGCCGCATCCGGCGCGACCTATCCGGTCGCCAACCCGGCAACAGGCGAGGTCCTGGCCCAGGTTCCTGCCTGCGACGCGGCGGACGTAGACCGCGCGGTCAAGGCGGCCGCCGCTGCCTTCGAGGGACCGTGGTCGAAGATGCTGCCGGTGCAGCGCCAGTCGCTGATGCTGAAGCTTGCCGATCTCATCGAGGCAAACGGCGAGGAACTGGCGCAGCTCGAAACCCTGAACCAGGGCAAGTCGATCATGCTCTCACGCCTGATCGAGGTACAGTCATCGGCCGAGTATTTCCGTTACATGGCGGGCTGCTCGACCAAGATCGAGGGCTCGACACTCGACGTCTCGATCGCCATTCCGCCGGGCATGCGCTACCAGGCGCAGACGCGCAAGGAACCGGTCGGCGTCGTGGCGGCGATCACGCCGTGGAACTTCCCGCTCAACATGGCCTCCTGGAAGATCGCGCCGGCGCTCGCCGCTGGCTGCACCGTGGTGCTGAAGCCGGCCGAGGAAACGCCGCTCACCTCGATCCGGCTGGTTGAACTCTGCCGCGAAGCCGGCTTCCCGGAAGGCGTCGTCAATGTCGTCACCGGCATGGGCGAGACGGCAGGTGCTGTTCTCGTCGCCCATCCGGGCGTTGCCAAGATCACCTTCACCGGCTCGACCGAGACCGGCAAGCTGATCGGCGTACAGGCGATGAAGGACATGAAGCGCGTGACGCTGGAACTCGGCGGCAAGGCACCGATGATCATGTTCGACGACATGGATCTCGATCTGCTGGGTGCAGCAGCCGGCATCGGCGTCTTCTTCAACACCGGACAGACCTGCTGCGCCGCCACCCGCATCTATGCCCAGAAGGGCATCTACGAAAAGGCGCTCGAGGTCATTGCCAATGTTTCGCGCAGCCTCGCGATCGGCTCGGGCCTCAATCCGATGAACCAGATCAACCCGCTGGTTTCCGCCAAACATCAGAAGCATGTGAAAGCCTGCATTGCCCGCGGCATCGAGCAAGGCGCGACACCGGTCATCAACGGCAGCGCACCGGACAAGGGCTTCTTCGTCGCCCCGGAACTCTTCACCGATGTCCGGCAGGACATGGCGCTCATGCAGGACGAAGTCTTCGGCCCCGTCGTGACCATCACGCCCTTCGAGGATGCGGACGAGGCGATCGCCAAGGCCAACGACACCCGCTACGGCCTCGGTGCCTCCATCTGGACCAACGATCTCAACAAGGTCATGCGCTATGTGCCGAGAATCCAGGCCGGCACGGTCTGGGTCAACAGCCACAACATTCCCGACCAGAACATGCCCTTCGGCGGCTTCAAGCAATCCGGCATCGGCCGCGAACACGGCAGCCGCGCGCTGGAGAATTATCTGGAGACGAAATCGGTCTGCATCGCCTATCGCTGAGGGGCGGAAAGAAGCGAGAAACAAGAAGGGCCGGTTTTCACCGGCCCTTTCTTTTTCATTCCGTCATGCCGGACTTGATCCGGCATCCAGTGCGATCACGTCCGTGATCGCGAAAGACTCTTTTCGCGGCGCAGACGCGCCGTGGCTGGATACCGGCTCAAGGCCGGTATGACGGAGAATTGGGCGCTAAGCTAAGCCTTCAAGGCTTCATCAGCACAGACTTCGACGGATAGTCCGAGGCCCATGTTGCCGGCAGTGGGGCGACGAAGACGTTTTCGGTGCGGGTGCGGGTGATCTTCCAGACGCCGTCGGGCTCCTTGCGGAACGTGTTGTTCAGACGCGAGGAGCGAAGCAGAGCCTTGCCATCGGAAAAGAGCCACGGCTGCATATGCACCCACTGGCCGTCAGCCGTCGTACCGTTCGCATGGACGTGAATCTGTTCCGACGTCAGGTAATGGCAGTTGAGGATGAGGGCCGGATCGGTCTTGCCGCCCCAGAAGCCCTGGAAGTGCTTGCGAATGGCGGCAGCGCCCACGGCGCGGCCGAACTGGTTGTCGTAATATTCGCCGACACCTTCCCAGACGGCATCTTCCGTATAGAGCTGCATGATCAGCTCGATGCGCTCGGCATCGTCCGCCACACCGAATTCCGGGTTCGGCGTATCGCAGAGGAACATGTAGCGCGCCTGGATGCGGCGGATATCGGCTTCCGCTTCCAGCGTTTCGATACGGCGCACCAGCGCCGCGATATCTGTTTCAGTGGTCATGGTGATTATCCCGTTCGCGGCGCTCCAAGCCCGTCAGCGGGCGCGCCTTCCTTCAAAATCCTAGTCTCGACATGACAAGCGTCAAGCGGTAATATTCACGTAATTTGACGTCGGAGCGGAAAAGACTTTCCCGGATTCCGCAAGAATACCGGGCCGGGAGCCGTGTTATACAAGTCTCTGCGCGTCACCCCTGCCGAGGTGGTGGCGTGCGAAAATTGAGCATGATCAAGAGCAGTCTGAAACGGTTCCGTCCCAGCGACGGCGCCGCGTTTCGTGTTCCAAGCTATTGATCTGAAAGAATAATTTTCACATTTCTCAAGATCGGCAATTGACAGTCCGCAGGTTTACGGTAACATTCACGTAATAATTGGGGAACGGGCAAAAGCCCGACTGTTCAATGTCACACGCAGCAAGCCATCACGACGCTGATCGCGTCTTCGTATCGCAATTTTCGCTTGGGGCGCAAAACGGCGCCACACCAGCCCTGACGGTTGCGATCAAGGATTGCCTCGATATCGAAGGCATGGTGACGCGCTGCGGCTCCCGGGCGCTCGCCGATGCCGCGCCTGCAAAATCCCATGCCGATGTCGTGGCGAACCTGCTTTCCGCCGGCTGCCGCATCGTCGGCAAGACGAAGATGCATGAGCTCGCCTATGGCATGACCGGCATCAACGCGTTCGAGGGAACGCCGGTCAATCCGCGCCATCCGGACCGTATTGCGGGCGGCTCGTCGTCGGGTTCGGCGGCAGCCGTCGCAGCCGGCGTCGTCGACTTCGCCATCGGTACCGACACGGGCGGCTCGATCCGCCAGCCCGCCATCTGCTGCGGCGTCATCGGCTTCAAGCCGACCTTTGGCCGCGTCAGCCGCAAGGGTGCGCTGCCGGCGCAATCCTCGCTCGACTGTGTCGGCCCCTTTGCCCGCAACCTCGCGATGATCGAGCGCGCCATGTCCGCCATCGATCCGGCTTTCCAAGCAGAGACCTTTGGCGGCCCGCTCCGGATCGGCCGGCTGCGGCTCGACGGCTCCATCGAGCCGCGCATGGCCGAAGCGATGCTGGCCGTCCAGACAAGCAGAGACGGCTTGATCGAGGATATCGATCTCTCGCTCATGAGCGCAGCCTTCAAGGCCGGCATGACGATCATCGCCCGCGAGACGCTTCTCGCCAATGCCGCAGTCATGGAGCGTCCTGAACTGTTGGGCGACGACGTGCGCAAGCGTCTTGAAGGCGCGCGCAGCGTGACCGACGCCGATACCGCAGACGCAGAAGACATTCGGACCCGCTTCACGGCCTCTGTCGATGCGCTGTTCGAGCGCTTCGATGTGCTGCTGACGCCTGCCCTGCCGGTTCCGCCGCCACGCCTTTCCGAGGCGAACGAACCGGCGAAGGTGCTGACGCTGACGCAATATCTGCGGCCCTTCAATCTTTCGGGCCACCCGGCTCTCGTGCTGCCGGCCCTGACGTCGGACGGCGTGCCCTCCGGTATCCAGCTTGTAGCTCCCAAGGGCGCGGACGCCCGGCTGATCGCGATGGCCCGCCGCCTCATCGACACCAATTCGACTTTCCAGATGGAGGAATAAGACGATGAATTATCATGCCCCTCCGGCATCCGCCGCAGCGCTTGAGGCGTTGAAAAGCGAAATCAGCGCCCGGTCGGAAGAGTTCCAGGCGCTGCGCCATATTCCCAAGGACATTGTCGCCAAGTTTCAGGCCGTCGGCGTCTACCGCGCCTTCGTGCCGAGGCGTTTCGGCGGCGATGAGCTCACTCCGCAGGATTTCTGTCGTCTGATCGAAGACATTTCCACCGCCGACGCCTCTGCCGGCTGGGTTGCCAGCTTCGGCGTCTCGGCCACCTATCTGGCGGCGCTGCCGCCGGAAACCTATTCGGCGATCTATGGCGCCAATCCGAATACGGTCTTTGCCGGCGCAATGTTCCCGCCGCAGCCGGCCAGACGCGTCGAGGGCGGGCTGGAAGTTTCCGGCCGCTGGCCCTGGGGCTCGGGCGTCATGGGCGCGGACATTGTCGGCGCCGGCATCAAGATCGAGGGCGAGGACAGCCCGCTGCCCCGCACAGCCGTCCTGCCGCGCGCCAAGGCAAGTGTTGACGAGAACTGGGACACGGTCGGCCTTCGCGCCACCGGCAGCCATGACATCGTCATCGACAAGGCGATCGTGCCGGAGGAATGGACCTTCATTCGCGGCGGCAAGCCACAGCAGGACGACCTGATCTTTCGCTATCCGGCCATGGCACTCGCTGCCCAGGTGCTCGCTGTCGTGGCGCTCGGCACGGCCCGTTCGGCACTCGACTGGGTGCATACCAACGCACTCGCCCGCGCCTCCGTCACCGGCGCGCCAAGCCCCGCCGCCCGCGCCTATATCCAGATCGATTTCGCCAAGGCGGAAGGCATTCTGATGGGCGCTCGCTCGGCCTTCTACGACGCCATCGAGGAAGGCTGGCGGCAGATGCAGGCCAATGGCGAAGTCGACCGCCCTACCCTCATCCGCCTGCGCCACGCCGCTTCAAAGGCCGCACAGGATGGCGCAGAAGCCGCCCGTCTCGCCTTCGTCATGGGCGGTTCGGAGGCCATGGCGACCGGCCATCCGCTCGGCCGCAAGATGATCGACGCGGCCTGCGTCGCCCAACACGCTTTCATCAATTCCGGCAGCTGGCAGGCGGCAGGTGCCGCCCTCTTCGACCAGCAGACCCCGCCCGGCTACCCGTGATCACTGCACGAAAGGAATAGTTTCATGTCAGAACCGACACCCATCCGCACGCTTCTTTGCCTCGCCGTCCAGCCTTCCTTCTTCGACCTGCCCTTCAACAAGATCGGCGGCGTCTGGAAAGCAACCGAGGCCTTCATGTCCGGCGTTGCGAAACTCGAAGGCGTCACCGTTCTCGGGACGCTCGACGACGACCAGACGCAGGTCGGCACCTCGCCGTCCTTCCCCTGGACCTGGTACATGCTGTGCGATTTCCCGAGCCGCCAGTCGGTGATTGCCGCCTGCAATCTGCTGCGCACGATCGTCGTCGACGACGAGGATCACCGCCTGTGGAAATACATGCGCGTCGAGGCCCGCATGGGCCGGGCGCTCACCATTCCCGAAGTTTGAGACTTGAGAGGAGCAACCATGTTGCATACCGCAGAGAAATTCAGCGATCTCGACGCCCTCTATTCGCCGGAGTCGCAGGTCGCAACCTCGATGTACGAGAATGCCGACCTCTTCAACGAAGAGATGGAGCGCATCTTCAAGCGCACCTGGGTCTGGGTCGCCCATGACAGCGAACTCGCCGACAAGGGCGCGTTCAAACTGTCGAATGTCGGGCTCGAACCCGTCATCGTGGTGCGCGACCGCAAGGGCGATGTGAACGTCCTCGTCAACCGCTGTCGCCACCGCGCCGCCACCGTCTGTGAGGTGAAGAAGGGCAAGACGTCGTCCTTCCAGTGCCCCTATCATGGCTGGGGCTACGGTCTGGATGGGTCGCTGCGCGGCCTGCCCTATCCGGAGCAATATGGCGAAGATTTCGACAAGGGCGCGCATGGCCTGAAGCGGCTGCGCACCGAGAGCTATAACGGCATGATCTTCGCGACCTTCAACGATGAGGTCGAGCCGCTTGTCGATTTCCTCGGGACCGAAGTCTGCCGCTATATCGACCTCTTCATGAAGCAGGGCGGCGGTTTCCCGGTCAAGGTTCTCGGCGAACACCAGTTCACCGTGCCGATGAACTGGAAGGTTCAGCTCGAAAACACGACCGATGCCTATCACTTCCCGGTCGTCCACAAGAGCTTCATGCAATCGCTCGATGGCGATGCCGAAGAAGCCTTCAAGTTCCTCGAGACCGGCAAGGGCTATGTCGAGGATCTCGGCAACGGCCATTCCGTCATGGTGATGATCCCCGAGCGCATCGATCTGGACGAACATCTCGACGATGCGATGGAGGAGCGCTTCCTGCCGCTCGCCAAGGAGCTGCGCGACGAGGGCTATCCGGAAGATCAGGTCAAGAAGATCGTGCGTGCCGTCGGCGGTGCGGGCTTCAACCTCAATCTCTTCCCGAACGTCTCCTTCTCGCTCGCCTTCTTCCGCGTGCTGACCCCGGTGAATGTCGAGCAGACCGACATCCGCCACATCGCGATCGGCATGGACGGTGGGCCGGCAGCAGCCAACCGGATGCGCATGCGCCTGCATGAGCATTTCCAGGGCCCGATGGGCTTCGGCTCGCCGGATGATGCGGAAGTGTGGGAGCGCGTGCAGCGCGGCACCAAGGGCGGCGAGGACCTGCCGATCCTGGTCAATCGCGGCCTGATCGACGAACAACCCGGCGCATTGGGGCCCCGTGGCCATATCAGCGCCGAAACCGGCATGCGCGCCGCCTACAAGATGTGGAAGAGGATGATGTCGCTATGAACATGATGACCAGGATCGACGATCTGGCGCTGCTGCAGAAGGTCAGCGCCTTCCTCTGGGCGGAAGCCGCCCTTCTCGATGGCAAGGATTATGACAGCTGGCTTTCGCTCTGGCTGACCGAGGGCTTCTACACGCTGCCGATCGGCGAAGGCGAGGATTACGACAATCAGCTCAACCTCTGCCATGACAATGACCGCATGCGGCGCGACCGCATCCAGCGGTTCAAGCAGGGCTTCTCGATCTCATCGGCTCCGCCGGCGCAGACCGTGCGCACCGTTTCCCGCTTCGTCATAGAGAGCGTCGACGGCGACACGATCACCGTTTCGAGCGCCGAGCAGGTGGTCGAGGACAAGTTCGGCCGCCAGCGTATCTGGGCGGCAAACATGAAGCACACGCTGGTCGTCTCGGGCGACAGCTTCAAGATCCGCGCCAAGGTCGTGCGGCTGCTCAACTCTGACGGGATGCTGAATTCGTTCAGCTATTTGTTCTGATGGCGGCCCCTCTGCCTGAGAAGATCCAGACCGCCGTGGTGACGGGCGGCGCACGCGGCCTCGGCGCCGAGATCGTGCGCGCGCTCCACCGCGAAGGCTTCCGGGTCGTGATCACCGACATCGAGGCGGATGCAGGGGCATCGCTTGCCTCCGAACTCGATCTCGCCGGCGCAACGGCCGTGACGGCGACGCTCGACGTCAACAAGCCGGGCGATTTCCAGGACGTTCTCGACAAATGCGTCGAGCGCTGGGGATCGGTCGAAGTGCTCGTCAACAACGCCGCCCGCACGGCGGTCAAGCCGGTGCTCGAGATCGACCCGGCCGATTTCAACGCGATCCTGGCGACCAATGCCGGCGGCACATTTGCCGGCAGCCAGGTCTTCGGCCGGCATTTCAAGGAACGCGGCTATGGCCGCATCGTCAATCTGGCCTCGCTCGCGGGGCAGAATGGCGGCACGGCGACGGGCGCGCATTACGCCGCCTCCAAGGGCGCGATCCTGACGCTGACCAAGGTGTTTGCCCGCGATCTCGCCCCCTTCGGCGTGACCTGCAACGCAATCGCCCCCGGTCCCATGGATACACCCATGGTCCGCTCGGTGATCACGCCGGACAAGATGGCGGCGGCACTTGCCAATATCCCGGTCGGCCAACTGGGCGATCCGGTCTTCGTCGCCGAACTGGTGGCGCTGCTGGCCGGTCCGAAAGCCTATTTCGTCAATGGCGCCTGCTGGGACGTCAATGGCGGCATCTACATGCGATGAGGTGAAGACGATGGGCACGAACACGCTGAAACTGAAAGTCGCCGAGCGCATCGAGGAGCCCGGCAATATCCTGCGGCTCCGCCTCGTCGAGGCCGGTGGCGCGACGCTGCCCGCCTTTGAGGCCGGCGCGCATCTCGATCTGCATCTTTTTGACGGCGCGACGGACCTGTGGCGGCAATACTCGCTCTGCTCCGATCCGGCACGGCAAGACGCCTACGAGATCGGCGTGCTGCTCGACCCGAAATCGCGCGGCGGCTCCGTTGCCGTTCACAAGCTGGCGCAGGCCGGCAGCAGCCTTGAGGTCGAAGGTCCGCGCAACCATTTTCCGCTGGAGGAGACGGCCGAAAAGTCCGTGCTTTTCGGCGGGGGCATCGGCATCACGCCCATGCTTGCCATGGCGCAGCGCCTTCATGCTCTCGGCCGCGATTTCGTGCTGCATTACTGCACCCGCTCGCAAGGCGTGACGGCCTTCAGAAACCTCATCGAAAGCGCACCATGGGCCGACAGGGTGATCTTCCACTTCGACGACCAGCCGGAAGAACAGCGGCTCGATCTTGCACGCGATCTTCCCGCCCCTGCCCCCGGCACGCATCTCTATGTCTGCGGCCCCCAGGGCTTCATGGACTGGGTCATCAACACGGCGGAAGGCGCCGGCCACGCGAAGGCAAATGTGCACCGCGAATATTTCTCGGCCGATGTCGACCAGTCCGGCAGCGGGTTCGAGGTGGTCGCGAAGCGCTCCGGCGTGACGGTGCGCGTCGATGCCGGCAACACGATTGCCAAGGCGCTGGCCGCTGCCGGCGTGAAGATCGAGGTCAAATGCGAGGAAGGTGTGTGCGGCACCTGCGTCACGGATGTGCTGGAAGGCATACCCGACCACCGCGACAAGTTCCTGACCGATGAAGAACGCGAGGAATGCTCGATGATCTGCGCCTGCTGCTCACGCGCAGCCACCCCCACCCTGGTATTGGATGTTTGACCATGACCCAAGATGCCACCCCCCAAGTCTCCAGCCCCCAAGCCCCGACTCCGGAAGCGCTCGCCTTCCGCAACGGCATGAGCCGCCTCGGCGCTGCCGTCAACATCGTCACCACAGACGGACCGGCGGGCCGCCACGGGCTGACCGTCTCGGCCGTCTGCTCCGTGACAGACCAGCCGCCAACGCTGCTCGTCTGCATCAATCGCAAGGCCTTCTCGCATGATGCCTTCGTGGAAAACGGCGCGATCTGCGTCAATGTCCTGAGCCCCGCGCATCAGGATCTCTCCCGCGCTTTCGCCCGCTGGACCGGCGAGGACCGCTTCGCCACGACGGACTGGCACACGCGGGCGACCGGCGCGCCGGTTCTGGCCGACGCTGCCGTCGCCTTCGACTGCCGCATCATCGATCAGCAGTCACGCGGAACCCATAGTGTCTTCTTCTGCGAGGTGATCACGACCGAAGTCGCCGATGGCGAAGCCAACGGTCTCGTCTGGTTCGACCGCGCCTTCCACCCGCTGGAACCGCATTGAAGATGGACGGTCCGTCACACCCCTTCGAGTTGCAGGAAGACCTTCTCCAGAAGGCCGTTCAACTGCGCCAATTCGTCCGGCGTGATGTTGACGAAGGACGAGGCGAAGACATGGTCGGCCTCCTTGCGGGCAAGACGGCGCAATCGGTCGCCTTCCGGGGTCAGGCAGACTTCCGTCACGCGTCCGTCGCTCGGCCGCACGCGGGTCACGACAAGGCCGTCGACAATCATGCGCTGGACGATCTTCGTGACGGTGTTCAGCTTGATGACCGCATAGTCTGCGATCTCCGAAACGCTCAGATGCTCGTCCTCGTAAAGCGACATGAGGACGCGCCAGCGCGCAACGTCGAGATCGAGCGGCTTCAGGCGGCGTTCGAGAACCTGCGCATAGCGCGCGTTGACCCGGGACACCCAGTAAAAGGGCCAGTCCTTCTTCATTCGCTTTTCGGCTGTCACGCCGGCATGACCGGCAGCATCGGGGGCTGGATTTTCATTCATGGATGTTTCGCGCCTGCCAGGTCTTTCGGTTTCCGCCGTGGTTCGGCACGGAGGCAATCAAGGCCTTCGCGCCGCATTCGTCCTCAAGGCGATAGTGGAAAAATCCACTATTCGCAACTGCCTCCGATTCGCGTCGCGCTGGAAAATTCGTCCACCGACGCGGGTTTCGTGCCTCGCTCCATTGGAAGAAGGAGAAACTTGAAATCAAATGAGATTTTCGTGGTGATCTTGAGAAAACGCTTGAAAAACATCAAGTCCAAAGCTAGCATTTTCACGTGAATTTTCTTGTATAGTGGTCTCGCGACCCATCATGCAAGGCGGCCCTCCACACGAGGGCCGTCAACGGCAACGCTATGCCGGACGCTTGGACAGGGCGAATGAATGCCCGCGGCGTCTGGACATCAACGACCGAGACATCGGTCACGTTCAGGGGAACACGAAATGAAAAACTGCAATTCCAGACAAACTTCCACGCAGGCCGCGACAGAACTCGGCCGTCGCCATTTCCTGAAACAGGGTGCAGGCGTGGTCGCGGCAGCCGCTGCATTTTCCGCGCTTCCGGCCGGGCTTGTCTCGCTGGCCCGCGCTGAAGGCGGCGAGATTGTCGTCGGCTTCATCACCTCCATGTCCGGCCCGGTCTCCTCGCTCGGCATCCCCTATGATCAGGGCATGAAGGCCGCTCTCGCCTTCAGGAGCAAGGTCGGCGACAAGCCGGTCAGGCTGATCGCGCTGGATGATGCCTCCGATCCGACCAATGCGGCTGTCAACGCACGCAAGCTGATCCAGGAGAACAATGTCGATGTCATCATCGGCACGGCAGGATCGCCGGGCGCTCTGGCGATTGCAACCGTCTGCGCGGAAACGAAAACGCCGCTGATCTGTATCGCAAATGCCAATCCGCAAGGTGAACCCGGTAACTGGACGATCACGATCCCGCAGCCTGCCCCGCTGATGATTGCCGGCACGGTTGCCCATATGAAGCAGGCCGGCATCAAGTCGGTCGGCTATATCGGTTTCGCCGATCCCTGGGGCGATCTAGTCTACAACGCGCTGATGGACGCAAGCCCTGCTGCCGGCATCAAGGTGACATCCAACGAGCGCTACGCCCGCAGCGATACATCCGTCACGGGCCAGGCGCTCAAGGTCTCTTCGACACGGCCCGACGCGGTGATCGCCGGCGGCTCCGGCACGCCCGGCGCACTGCCCTATCTTGCGCTGCGTGAGCGCGGCTACAAGGGCCAGTTCTACGGCACGCCGGCCATCATCAACCCCGCTTTCGTGAAGGTGGGCGGCGCAGCGGTGGAGGGGCTGATCGCATCGACAGGTCCGGTCGTGGTATTCGACCAGCTTCCTGATTCCGATCCGACCAAGGCTGTTTCGCAGGAGTTCGCCAAGGCATTGAAGGCCACCGTTCCGGATGCCGTACCCAACGCGTTCTCCGGCTATTCCTTCGATGCCTGGGTGCTTTTCCTCGCAGCCGCAGAGACCGCGCTCAAGACGGCCCAGCCGGGAACCCCGCAGTTCAAGCTGGCCATGCGCGATGCACTGACCAATGCGAAGGAAATCGTGGGCTGCCACGGCGTCTACAACTTCAAGCCCGGCTCGCGCTACGGCAATGACGAGCGCTCGCGCGTTCTCGTCAAGCTGGAAAAGGGCGAGTGGAAGCTGATGGCCTGAACGATGAAAGCAGGTGCGGCGGGTGGATAAAGACACCTGCCGCATCCCACGGATCCCCCACGGGGGATCGTCTGCCGTCATCTTCAGGAGTCTTTCCATGACTTGGGACATTATGTTGATCTTGCTGGTCGATGGGCTTTCGACCGGCGCAATCTATCTGTTGGCCGGACTGGGCTTCGTCCTCGTGTTTTCGGTCACGCGGGTCATTTTCATTCCCTCCGGCGACATCGCCGCCTTTGCAGCGCTGACGCTGGCCGCCTTCCAGAGCCGCATGGTGCCGGGCTCCATCTGGCTGGTCGCCGGCATGGCGGTTCTCGCCTGTCTGGCGGAATGCACCACGCTCCTTCGCAACGGAGCCACAAGGCAGGTGCCCAGAGCAATCTTCTTCTATGCGGTCCTGCCTCTCATCCCCTGCGGCATCGGGCTGGCGATTGCCACCCACGACGTTCCGGAAGCACTGCGGATCGCCACGACCATCGGACTGATCCTGCCCATGGGTGTGCTGATCGACCGGCTGACACTCCGCCCGCTTGCCGATGCGTCGACGCTGATCCTGTTCATCGTTGCGATTGCCGTTCACTTCCTCATTGCAGGCATCGGGCTCATCGCCTTCGGACCGGAGGGGGTCCGCACCACTCCCATTCTCGACGGCATGGTTTCGCTGCCGGGCGACATTCTCATTCCTGCGCAGCAGGTGCTGATGATGGTCGTCGCGCTGCTCCTGAGCCTGGTCTTCTACCTGTTCTTCGGCCGCTCCATAACCGGCAAGGCGCTGCGCGCTACCGCGTCGAACCGGGTCGGCGCGCGGCTCATGGGCATCCGTCCGGAACGGGCGGCGGCCACCGCCTATCTGATCGCCGCGGCCCTTGCCGCCGTGGTCGGCATTCTGATCGCGCCGATCACCACCATGTATTACGATTCCGGCTTCATGATCGGCCTCAAGGCCTCCGTGGGCGCCATTATCGGTGGCATGGCGAGCTATCCGATTACAGCTCTCGGCTCGGTCTTCATCGGCATCCTGGAAAGCTGGGCCTCGTTCGTTGCCAGCGACTACAAGGAAATCATCATCTTCAGCGTGGTCATTCCGGTCCTGATCTGGCGATCCTTTGCCGTCCATCGCGACAGTGACGAAGAAATCGAGGAGCTCGCTTGAGATGATCCCCGCACGTCCACTCGCCTTCATTCTGGTGCTCGCGCTTCTGGCCCTCCCGGCCGTCGTGCCACCTTTCTTCGTCACGCTCATGAGCCATATCGGCATCAGCACGCTCGTCGTGCTCGGCCTCGTACTTCTCACCGGCATTGGCGGCATGATGTCCTTCGGCCAGGCGGCGTTTGTCGGGATTGCCGCCTATACGACCGGCTGGCTGACGACCGCGCTCGGCTGGTCGCCGTGGGTCGGTCTGGTCTTCGCGCTGGCACTGACAGCCGCGAGCGCGCTGGCCATCGGCGCGATCACACTGCGGCTCGGCGGGCACTTCCTGCCGCTCTCGACCATCGCCTGGGGCCTGTCGATCTACTACGTGTTCGGTAATCTGGAGCCGCTCGGCCGCCACAGCGGCCTGCTCAACATTCCGCCGATCACGCTTGGGCCGATCTCCTTCATGTCCCAGACTGCGATGTACTATCTCATCTGGGCCGTGGCGCTTCTCGCTATGCTTTTCAGCCTCAACCTGCTGGATTCGCGCGAGGGTCGTGCGCTTCGGCTGCTGCGCGGCGGAACGCATCTCATGGGCAGCGTCGGCATGGACACGTTCGGCACGCGGCTCCGCGTCTTCCTCATCGCGGGCATTATGGCCGGCCTTGCGGGCTGGCTCTATGCGCATATGACCCGTTTCATCAGCCCCGCCCCCTTCGAGGTGAAGGTCTCCATCGAATATCTCCTGATGGCCATGACCGGCGGTGCCTCACAGGTGATCGGGGCGGCGCTCGGGGCCAGCGTGATCGTGCTCATCAAGAACTGGCTTCAGGACTTGCTCCCGCATCTGACGACCAATCCGGCCCAACTTGAGCAGGTCGCCTTCGCGCTGATGCTGATCCTCATCCTGCGCTTTGCCCGCAGCGGGCTCATGCCTCTGCTCCTCAAGCTGGTCAGGCGTGCGCCGCACCCGGTAAAGACCGAGGCGGGAAACCTGCCGAAACGCGCGCTGCCGGCCCGTGGCACGCCAGTGCTCGAGGTCGATACGGTCGAACGACGCTTCGGCGGTCTCACCGCGGTCAACAAGGTGAGCTTCGACGTCAAGGCCGGCGAGATTGTCGGACTGATCGGCCCGAACGGGGCCGGAAAGAGCACCATGTTCAACCTGATTACCGGCACGCTCTCGGTCAGCGGCGGTGCAGTGCGCTTTCTCGGCCAGGACACACGCCGGCTTTCGCAGCGCGACATTGCGGCGCTCGGCTGTGCCCGCACCTTCCAGCATGTCAAGCTGCGCCCGGGCATGACCCTCATCGATAATGTCGTTGCTGGAACCTATCTGCGCACCGATGCCGGCTATATGCGCAGCGGGCTCCGGCTCGATCGCGCCGAAGAGGAACGCGCGCGCCTTGAGGCCTATCGCAGGCTGGAGCAGGTCGGGCTCGCCGAACGCGCGCACGATCTTGCCGGCGACCTGCCGCTGGGCCAGCAGCGCGTGCTGGAGATTGCCCGCGCGCTGGCGCTGGATCCGGTGCTTCTGATCCTCGACGAACCCGCTGCCGGCCTTCGCAAGAAGGAAAAGGACGCGCTGGCAGAACTTCTGAACAAGCTGCGCGGCGAGGGCCTGACCATCCTCATCGTCGAGCATGACATGGACTTCGTCATGAACCTCGTCGACCGGCTCGTGGTCATGGTTTTCGGGCAGAAGTTGCGTGAAGGCGATCCGGCGACGATCCGCCGGGACCCGGCTGTACAGGAAGCCTATCTGGGAGGTCTCGCATGAGCGGTCCGTTGCTGGAACTTGAAGACATTCACGTCGCCTATGGCAAGGTGGAGGCTGTGCGCGGTATCAACCTCACCCTGGACGAGGGGCGGATCACCACGGTCATCGGGGCGAACGGAGCGGGCAAGACCACGCTTCTCTCCGCCGCCGCCGGCCTCCTCCCCTGGCGTGGACGCGCGCGGTATCAGGGCAACGACCTTGCCCGCATGAGCGCGGAAGACCGTGTCGAACGGGGTTTCTGCCTCGTGCCGGAACAACGCGCGCTCTTTGGCGACATGCCGGTGCTCGACAATCTCCTGCTTGGCGCCTATGTCCGCCGCCGCGACAAGGCCTTTGTCCGGAAAAGCCTCGAAAGCGTTTTCGAACAGTTCCCCCGGCTGGCCGAAAGGCGGGCGCAGGAGGCCCAGACGCTTTCCGGCGGCGAGCGGCAGATGCTCGCCATCGGCCGGGCGCTGATGTCGCAGCCACGGCTGCTTCTCCTCGACGAGCCGAGCCTGGGGCTTGCACCCACCATCGTGCGCGATGTGCTGACACGGGTGCGCGGGCTGCGCGATCAGGGCGTCTCGATCCTGCTGGTGGAGCAGAACGCACGCGCAGCTCTGGATGTCGCCGATTACGCCCATGTCATGGACACCGGCGAGTTCGTGCTCGAAGGGCCGGCCTCCGATCTGGCGAACGACACGCGCGTCATCGCGACCTATCTCGGGGGCAGTGCCGAACAGGTCGTTGAGTCCGAGCGCGGTTGACAGACGACAGTGACGGCGCTCAACTGTCCTGCATGTGAGGCGCGCCTTCAAACAATCCTTCGGGGACGTATCGTCGGGAGACCCGAAATGGCAATCGATGCAGCGAACCGGCAGATTTCACCCGGGCAGCGGATGGCAGGCAGAACAACTGTCCATACGATTGATGATGCCGTGGACGTGATGAGCGGCTGGCGGCTTGAGCTCATGCAGATGTCGCCGGGCAAAATCCGCTACTCCCTTTCGGTCGTGCAATTCGGCTCGATTCAGGTCTTCCGGGAACGAACGGACAAGACACTGCTCAAACGCGGCCTCAGTTGGCCGGGTTCACTCGTCTTCAGTCTGCCGATTGACGCGCAAGGTACGGGTTGGCTTTCCGGACACGAGGTCAATCCCGAGATCAGCCTTCTCGTGGACGGCAGGATGCTGCCGGAGATCCTGACGCCGCAGTGTTTCGATCTGATCTATGTGGCCGTCGATCGGCAGCATCTTGCTGCATTTGCCGCGGAGCGCGGCCATGCCGGTCTTGTCGGCCACATTCTCCACAGCCAGTCTTTGGCGCTCTGGCACGACAGACAAGCGGGTCTTGCGCGTCTCTTCAGCGGACTCTTTGAAGATGATGCCGCCCTTGAGGCCGGTGAGCCAGACCATGCGGGGCTCGAGCTTTTCGTGCTGGAGAAGCTTTTGGCGGCCCTGACCCTCGCGCGAAAGATCGAAGCCGTCAACGATACCGACAACAAGCGTCTTACGGACCGCGCCCGCCTGATGCTGATGAAGAACCGGAGCGAACCGGCCACCATCTCCGAGGTGGCGAGCCATCTCGGCATCAGCCGCCGCTACCTGCAAACCTGCTTCAATCGGTCGGTCGGACTGCCGGCCAAGGAGTTCGTGCGCGCAGAACGTCTGAACCGCGTGCGCAGCGCGCTTTGCCAGGCGCGGCGCGAAAACCGCATCGTGTCGATCGGCGACGTTGCCGCGCTCTGGGGCTTCTGGCATCTCAGCCGCTTCGCCGGCGACTACCGGGACATGTTCGGTGAACTCCCGTCCGAGACGCTGCATTCGCCGGCCAGTTCCCAAAACGGATAACGCATCACGAAACTGTCATTTTACAGTTCCCCCACTGGTTCATTCAAGAAACCTGGGGAACGACAATGTACAGACCGAAGCGCGCATTCGCCTGCGCGGCCGCTATCCTTGCGACCACGCGACCGTCTTCTTTCTTTATTGCATTCCTGACCGCGTCCGCCCGGCCCCATCGCGGCCTGTGCCCGGCAAGCGGGCTCTGAGGGGGATGCACGTGGCTCATTCTTCCTCACAATCCCGCGTGGCGGGCCACGGTCAGGGACTTGGTCATCCAGTTTGCCAGCAGCCTGACGATCATGGGCTCGGTGATGATTGCACCGATGCTCCCCAAGATCACCGCCGAGTTTGCTCCAACGACACCCGGAGCGGCAGAACTCATTCCCGTGATCGTCGGCGGTCCGGCGCTCGCCATCGCGTTCTTTGCACCGCTGGCGGGTCTGCTGGCCGACCGCTTCGGCCGTAAGGCCATGCTGATCCTCGGCTCCATCCTCTATGCGCTCTTCGGCGTCCTGCCGGCCTTCTTAAGCGACCTGCATCTCATTCTCGTTTCGCGTCTTGCCTTCGGCTGCGCGGAGGCCATCATCATGACCTGCTGCACGACGCTGATTGCGGATTACTGGCCGCCGGCGCAGCGGATGCGCTACATCAACCGGCAGGTCGTCACCATCGGCATCGTCGGAGCCCTGTTCTTCGTCATCGGCGGCATTGCGGGTGAAGGCTCCTGGCGCACGCCCTTCCTTCTCTATCTTGCGCCTCTCCTTCTTCTGCCTGCGATCATGGCTTTACTCTGGGAGCCAGACAGGCGGGCTGAGGAAACTGAAGCGACGCATGCCGCCGCCGGCGTGTCCGGGCTAGGCCGCACGGTGGTTGCCTCCTACTTCCTGATCTTTGCCGGCATGGTGACCTGCTTCGTCGTGACGGTGATGACGCCCAATGTTCTGGTCGCTATAGGCGTGACCTCCACCTCCCTGATCGGCGCGGCGGCAGGTCTCTCCATCCTGTCGACGCTGGGCGGGTCGATCGCCTGGCCGGCCCTGCGCGACAGGATCGGCGTCCCCGGCGTCAATGCCGTGCTGCTGGCGCTCATGGCCGGTGGTCTCGTGATCCTTGGGCTGGCGCCGTCCTATCAGGTCGCGCTGGTGGCCATGGTCATGCAGGGTTTCGGAGCGGGCTTCCTCGTGTCCAATGCCTCGCTGCCGCTGCTCGTCGCCCTGCCACCCCGGCTGCGTGCCCGAGGTGTCGGCGGATTTACCGCCTGTCTCTATCTCGGCCAGTTTGCCAGCCCGTTGATCATCGCGGCGCTTGCCGTTCTCTTCGGCGGAATGCCGCAGGGACTGTCCCAGGCCATCCTGGCCTGGGCAGGATTTACGATAGTACTCGCCATTCTCTGGGCCGCCGTCGGTCTCAGAAGCAGAGGATCAGCCATTTCCTCAGCTCCCGCTTTCAGCCCCGAAAACAACAAGGCATGACGATGAATATGCTCGCAAATACCCAACCTGACGATGGGCTCGCCATGGCAGCCCGGATCCGCAAGGGCGACCTGACCCCGAAAGAGGCTCTCGCCGAGGCCATCGCGCGGGTTGAGAAGGTCAACCCGCAGATCAATGCGCTCGCCGAAAACCTTTTCGAGCAGGCAACGGAAGAGCTTGGTCGCACCACGCCGACAGGACCGTTCGCCGGCGTCCCGATCCTGATCAAGGACCTCTTCACGCCGGTTGCCGGTGCGAAGATGACAAACGGCTCCCTGCTTTGCAAAGACGTCGTCATGCCGTTCGATGCCGAAATCGTCACCCGTGTTCGCAAGGCCGGCTTCACGGTCTTCGGCACGACCCCCTCTCCCGAGTTTGGCACGTCTTACACGACCGAATCGCGCCTTTTCGGCGCGAGCCGGAACCCCTGGTCGACGGACCATAGTTGCGGAGGCTCCAGCGGCGCTGCGGCCGCAATGGTCGCCGCCCGGGTCCTTCCCGTCGCGCATGGCAATGATGGCGGTGGCTCGTTGCGCGTGCCCGCTTCCGCCTGCGGCGTCTTCGGCCTCAAACCCTCCCGCGGCCTCACGCCCATGGGGCCGGCTATCGGCGAAGGCTGGGCCGGAATGAGCACCGGACATGTCATCTCGCTGTCGGTCCGCGACAGCGCAGCAGCACTCGATCAGTTGGCAGGCGCAGACCTCGGCGCACCCTACGCAGCGCCGAGCCATGAAGGAACCTTCCTGCAAGCCGCAACGGGCGCTGCCCCAAAAGGCCTGCGCATAGGCCTTGTGACCCACCTCAGCCCCTGGACCACGCACAGCGACTGTGTCGACGCAGTAACCCGAACGGCAAAACTCTGCGCAGAGCTTGGCCATCACGTGGAGGAAGTAGTTCTGCCGGTGGATGCACTGGAGTTCTACGACACGATCTTCACCATCATCGGTTCACAGACCCGAAGCCTGCTCGACATGATGGGGCGCATGGCGGGCCATCCGATGGACGAGCAGGCGTTGGAGCCGCGTCACCGTGTCATCCTGCGCGAAAAGGGCAACATGCGGGGCGCCGATTACAGTGCCGCCGTCGATTACCTACACGTCTTCGGACGCCGCATGGCGGCACTCATGACGCAGTTCGATATCATTCTGACGCCGACCATGGCGCAGCCGCCAGCCCGCATAGGCACCCTGACCGTCAGCGATGATCAGTCGCTGAGCGAGTTCATCCACACGTTCCACGGCTTCTCGCCGTTCACCGCGCTTTTCAATGCCAGCGGTCAGCCGGCCATGTCGGTTCCGTTGCACTGGAATGCACAGGGCCTGCCGATCGGCTCGCATTTCGCAGCCGTCTTTGGCGGCGAACCTCTGCTTTACGCACTTGCCGCCCAACTGGAACGGGCGGCTCCCTGGGCAGGGCAAGTGCCGCCCGTTTCCGCATTTTGACGACTTTGACGCAGATTGGTCAAACGGGGTTATACGCCTGACCAATCTGTCCGATCAAAAGACCGTTGTCACAGTCCGAACGGTTGCTCACAAGTGACAATTCTTGCTACATGACTGCATGAACACAAAGACGCAAAATTTCAACGAAGCGCGGCAAAGCGTGCTTTCGATGCAATGATGACAATGTGGAAAATCGACATCGCAGCACTCGAGGCAGCTGTCTCCGCCCGATAGGCAATTCGGTGCCATTGGCAAAGTGGGTAACGACGCCGCACGCGAGAATGCGCGACCTCGTTACGTGTTTTATCGCCAGCACTGCGAATGCCGAAAGGAGAGGCTCTCAGGCGTCGACAACCAGCATTCAGGTTTAAATGCATTTGAAAGGAAACGAACTGTCGCCCCCATCGCTTCACGAGACGTTCAAAGGTGCACTAACATCCGGCGTCTCGGTAATGACTACTTTGGGGCCGTTACCAGTCCAGCCGCTTCCTGACCAAAAAATGACAATTGCGGTTCCGACGGCACGGCCTACCAACGTCAGCCATCGGCCCTAACCGGACATCTGCCGTTGGAGAAACAGTCGTAAAGTGTCGCAAATGTTGGTCGCGAGAGGCTGACTTCTGCACCTGACTTTCGCGACATAAATTTCCTTAAGATTTAGCTGTTGGCCGATTATCGCAAAACTTAGGATTTTTGCGACTGGCCGGTGAAGTTTCGCCGACTATTCATCTAGCCTACGAAGCCCGCGGTGCGGGAGCTCTTGCTCGCCTTCGGAACTGGTGAAAGAGTGGGCCCCATACTGATCGCTTATAACCCGATCCCACCTTGCGGTTCGGTCTCAAGCCGTTCGCCGAAGCCGGCGATCAACGGCCGCGCCTTGGCGATGGTCGTCTGCACCTGCGGCAATTGCAGCGAGGCGGCGTGGCTTTCCCGACTGTCCCACACTTCGGTGATCCAGATGCCGTCGGCGCTGGTCGGATCGCGAGCGATGATATAGCTGCGGCAGCCCGGCATATGCCCCTGTTCTGCCAGCATGATCGCCAGCAACTCGTCGCGCTTGCCCGATTGCGCCAGCATTTTTACGATCAGTCCATACATTCCTACGGTCCTTTTGCGTGTTGAACTCAGGTTGATCTCCGAGCGGCACATAGCACAGCTATTTGCGCGAGCGATATTGAAGTCTTGCGGCTAGGTTGTCGCAAAACTCCCAATTAAAGCGACACTTGTTTTCCTGACTTTCGCGACATCGCAGAATAGGGAGTTTTGCGGCGGCCGCAGTGTCCGGTGTTGGCGCTTTCTCGTCGTTAATGCTGCCGCGTCTGCTTTCCGAGGCCTACCGCTCTCAGGCAGCTTGACCAAAACGCCGCTTCCGTTGAATGTCTTCCGGTGCCGGCTGTCAACGCCGTTTCAGCCAAGTCTCCAGAGCCTGCCGAATCGCACGATCTGCGGGCACCGTCTGATCGAACGCCCACCAGGTATGCGCCCCCTGCCAGAGAGCGGCCATCTGCCAGCCCAGAATATTCGCCTCCTGGGGGTCTGAAGACAGCCGTCGTCCCAGTGCTGAGACCAACGTGCGTCCCCACGCTGCGCCCCTCTCGCGAAGTCTCGGGTTCCGTATGTCTTCTCGAAGCAGAAGAAGCCCATCAGTGGCATCACGCTCGGCCGTGTCGGGAGACATCAACCGCAGTAGGAGCTTTATGGCTCCCTCAGGCGATAGATCCTCTTCGAGGTCTGCAGCCTTCGTCTCGGCATCCAACCGGTCCCACGCCTGCAGGAGGGTCGCCTCAACCAGGCGCTCGCGGTTGCCGTAGCGTTGCACCAGTGTCGCCGCAGACAAGCCTGAAGCCTCCGCCGCACGCGCAAAGGTCAAACCATCGGGTCCTGTCTTCATCATTAGCTCGAACAAGGCGTCGAGAACCCGTTCATCGGGAATTGTCTTGCGTCTGGTCATTGCTATATATAAACGTACATTCATTTATAAATCAAGGAGGCTTTGATGGCGAAGATTGTTGGGTACATAGCAACCAGTCTGGACGGCTTCATCGCAGACGAGAACGACAAACTCGACTGGCTGTTCAAATACGACGGAATGGACTTAGGCGAGCATGACTACCGCCTCTTCGTGAAGGGCATTCGCACGATCGTCATGGGTCGCGGCACCTACGACTTCATCGCGAAAGATTCAGCACCTTGGGCTTACGGCGAGCAACGGGTCATCGTTGTAACCTCACGGCCCATCGAAAATCCCAAAGGCACACTTGAGACCAGAGACAATGTTGACGACCTAATTGCCGAGCTTCGAAGGCTCTGTGATGGTGATGACTGGATGCTAGGCGGGGGGATGCTGCAGATGGCGTTCATGGAACGTGGCGCGCTCGACGAAATCGAGATCTACATCATCCCCGAGCTGCTTGGCGGTGGTCGCTCTCTTTTCCCGCCGACTGGCTTCAGATCAACCCCGAAGCTGATCAGCGCAAAGACGCTCGACAAAGGATGTGTGCGGCTGCACTACGAGCTTTCCTAGTTCAAATGCGTTCCGTTCAATGACCGACCCGACCCATCGGGACGTGCGTTGGCCATCATGCGGCATGGCCTCTGCTGCATTTACATTTTCAGTCATGGGACAATGCCGTCATGATAGTTGCTGTTCGGTCCGGTGTTTCCGCGCGGCCAAGCTTGCTGCGCAGTTTTCGTCCACGTCGACGCGATGGTATTAGATTTCTGAACACAGCCAGTCCCGAAACGCCTTGACCTTGCGCTGGCGGATCGCTTCCGGAGGGTAGACGAGATAAAAGCTCGATTGCGCTCTCAGAGCGATGTCAAAGGGGCGAATTAAGCGCCCGGCCGCGAGATCGCCCTCGACAAGCATGGTGCGGCCGAGCGCAACGCCTTCACCTTGAACAGCCGCTTCGATCGCGAAGGTGTAGGAATCGAAGGTCAAACCTCCGTTGGGATCCACGTCCTTCACTCCTGCGCTTTCGAGCCATGCTGCCCAATCGATCGGATATCCGTCACGAATGAGTGTGTGATGCTTGAGGTCGGAAGGCTCCAGCAATGGGTGCTCGCCATCCATCAGGCGCGGACTGCAAACCGGCGACACCTCTTCGCCCGCCAGAAACTCGCTTGTCAGCCCTGGATAATCGCCGCCGCCATAACGGATCGCGACGTCGATCCCGTCGCCTGAGAAATTGGTGAGATTGCCACTGGTTGAGACCCGAACGTCGATTTCACTGTGGGCGCGATGGAAGCGGTAGAGCCTGGGCACCAGCCATTTGCCGGCAAAACCGCCCGATGTGCTGACGGTCAACGTCGTGTCCGATCGGCGCGTGGTTACAATTGTCGTCGCCACGGCCAATTGATCGAGCACTTCACGAACCGCACGCGCATAGGGCTCGCCGACCGCCGTCAATTGGACCGACCGTGTTCCCCGCTCGAAGAGCGTCACGCCGAGCTGCTCCTCCAGGTTCTTGACCGCACGGCTGATGGCGCCGTGCGTGACGAACAATTCCTCGGCCGCCTTGGTGAAGCTCAAATGGCGCGCTGCCGCCTCGAAGGCGGGCAGTGTTGTCATGGGTGGAAGCTTTCGTGACATGACCGACCTGTGAGCGTTGATCACAAATCATGGACTATTACTCGTTTGTCGTCCAGCCAGGAAAAGCGCAAATTCTTTCTCATGAACAACCAACCGCATCGGCAATCACGCTGAGGAGCGCGACAGACGAGGGATCAAAACCATGAGCTTTACTCACGCATCGACTGATGTTTTCTGCGGTGTGGCAGCACCGGACCGTATGTACCGCCCAGTTCGGGCGATGGTCGCGCTTGCCGACGCTACGCGAAGCCAGATCGACTACTTCGTGGCTGCGGTCCGCCACCGCGCTGAGATGCGTCGGCTTGAGCGCTTTTCCAATCACACGCTGCAGGACATCGGCTTCGAGCGCGACTGGGACGGCACCGTCATCCCGCGTCAGAAATAGCGCTGTCCATTTCACCGCCCCATTCAAAGGAGAACGATCATGAACATCTACCCCCATCTCTGGTTCAACGGCCAGGCAGAAAAGGCCATGGATTTCTACCGCTCGGTGTTTAAAGACTCGAAGGTTCTGGAACGCACCAAGCTGCCTGACCCGGAAGTCTCGGTCGTGCGCTTCGAACTGGCCGGGCTGCAGGTCGCCGCGCTGAACGCCGGCTCGAAGGTTCCGTACAACGAGGCATTCTCGTTCCTCGTCGAGACGGGCGATCAGGAAGAGACCGACTATTACTGGAACGCACTCATCGCCGATGGCGGCAAGGAACAACCCTGCGGCTGGCTGACCGATAAGTTCGGCGTCTACTGGCAGGTCACGCCGTCGATCCTTTTGAAGATGATCGCCGATCCCGACAAGGCGAAGGCGAGCCGCGTGATGCAGGCGATGTACAAGATGAAGAAGATCGTCATCGCCGATCTTGAAAGCGCCTACGAAGGGTAGCGGCATACGTCCGCGCCCGTCCCGACCTCAACGTAACAGCAAGATATGGAGAAACCCATGGCAACGCTTATGGGCAAGAAAGTTCTCGTCATCGGCGGCAGTTCCGGCATCAGTCTCGGCGTCGCGACCGCCGCACTCGAAAAGGGCGCCGAGGTGATCCTCGTGGGCCGAAGCCGGGAAAAACTGAAGGCGGCCGGACGTTCACTTGCCGCATTTGGTGGCAAGCTCGGTACTTTCGCCGCCGACATGACCAGAGAGACGGACATCGAACGATTGTTCGCGGAAGTCGGCACCTTTGATCACCTCGTCTCCACAGCCGGCACGCCGCCGCCCGGAGACCCGATCGAAAACACGGATATCGATGTCGTTCGTGCCTTCATCGACAACAAGCTGGTGAGTGCGGTCCTGGTGGCCAAGCACGCGGTCCGCACGTTGAGAAAGGGCGGCTCGATGACCTCCACGTCGGGCATCAACAAGGACAAGCCGCCCGTACCCGGTGGGTCGGTTGTGGCGGCAATCGCCGGATCGTCCGGTTATCTGGCCCACGCGCTGTCGCTTGAACTGGCGCCGACACGGGTCAACATCGTGTCACCCGGTTGGGTCGATACGCCGATGTTCGCCGCGCTCGCCGGCGAGCACAAGTCCGCCTTGTTCGAGGGAATGGCGAAGCAGCTTCCAATCGGACGGATCGCAACACCGGCTGATGTGGCGCCAGCCTACACCTACCTGATGGAGAGCGAGTTCGCGACTGGCCAGACGCTACAGATCGACGGTGGCCAGAGCCTGATCTGACCGCCCTCTAACGGGGCAATCATTCAATTCGGTAGGCCAACAAGGCAAGTGTCGCAATTTGCGGCACTGGACGGGCAACATGTGCCCACAAAGCCGAAAAATTTGGAGAAAGAAGATGATACTTGTCACAGGCGGATTGGGCTCCATTGGATCGCACACGGCGCGTGCGCTCCTCGATCATGGAGAAACAGTCGTTCTCACCGCGCACCGTTCCGCGCAATTGCCCGAGTTCCTGGCCGACGAGCCCGCCGACAGGGTCGTCGTTGAACGCCTCGACACGACCGACCTCCAAGCCTTCCTTGAGATCGGTAAGCGTCACAAGATCTCAGGTATCGTGCATCTGGCTGCTGCGCAATTCGATCTACCCGACCCGATCGCTTATCTCCGAGGCGAAACGACCGCTTTGCTTAATGCCCTTGAGGCGGCGCGCGAATGGAAGGTCAGGCGCTTCGCCGTGGCGAGCTCGATTGGCGTCTATGTCGGTGTAGAGCAGACGCCCTGGCGCGAGGATGCGCCGCTGCCGGTGCTCGCGCCGCATCAGATCCATGCGTTCAAGAAGACCGCCGAACTGCTGACGACGCTGGTCGGCCACAATGCCGGTTTCGAGGTCGTCAATCTCAGGATCGGTACGATTTGGGGACCGCTCGGGCTTCCCGACAATCCGTTCTTTGCGCTGCCCCGCCTGTTGAGTGCGGCAGTGCGTGGCCAGGACCCGGACCTTACGCCCCCGCGTCCAACGGCGTTCGCGGACGATGCAACTGACCTTTGCTATGTGAAAGACTGCGGGAGGGCCGTCGCAATGTTGATGATGGCCGAACGGCTCAACCATTCGACCTACAACATCTCGAGCGGCCGGCTGGTCAGATATGCCGAGGTCGTCGATGCGATCAACGCAGCGATCCCGGATGCAAACCTCGCGCTTCCTGCCGGCCGCAGTCCGGATCGCGGCCCCGACAACTATCTCGATATCGCCAGGCTGAGGAATGACACCGGCTTCGAACCAAACTTCGATGTCGAGAACGCCGTGCCTGACTACGTCGGCTGGCTGCGGCGGCACGATCGCTGATCTGGTTCGAGGGCGCATTCCAGATATTCCTCGTATCGCCGCGAACGACAGCAATCGGGATAAAAAACGAAAGCGCAAACGCTCATATTGGGGCGCAAAAGCGGTCATAGCCTGGCTCTTGAGCTGATACGAACCTGTGACCCGCGACGAACTTTGGCCGAGCCAACTATCAGCGATGCCCAAGCACCTACAATTCATCCGTTAAGGGAATAGAAGGCTTTGAACAAGGCTAGATCACCAGCAGCAGAAGCCGCCATCGACGAGAAGATCAACACCCGTAACGAAGCTTGCCGCGTCCGAGAGCAGGAAGACGGCAGGGCCAACCATTTCATCCACAGTCGCCATGCGCTGCATCGGCGTCTGCTCTTCGAAGAGCTTGGTCTGGTGGACCATTTCCGGCCGTGTGTTCATCGGCGTGGCGGTATAGCCGGGGCTGATCGTGTTGACGCGCACGCCGCGCGTCACCCACTCCATCGCCATCGACTTCGTCATGTGAATGACGCCGGCCTTGGAGGCGTTGTAGTGGCACTGGTTGAGGCCGCGATTGACGATGACGCCCGACATGGATGCGATGTTGACGATCGAGCCGCGACCGTTCTTCAGCATCGCGCGCGCTTCGGCCTGGCAGGAGAGGAAAACACCCTTCAGGTTGATGTCCATCATCGTCTGGAACTGGCTCTCTTCCATCTCCTCGGCCGGGTTGGCGTTGGCGATACCGGCGGCGTTGACGGCGAGCGACAGGGGCCCGAGTTCCTTTTCGGTGCGCGCAACAGCCTCGTTAAGCGATGCTCCGCTCGTCACATCGGCCGCGATGCTGATGCTGCGGCGGCCCGCCTTGGCAATGAAATCGGCGGTGATGGACAGGCCGTCATCGGTGCGGCGGTCGAGCAGCGCAACATCGGCGCCGCACTGGGCAAGACCCATGGCAATGCGCTGGCCGATGCCGCTGCCGGCGCCCGTGACGAGCGCAACCTGGCCGGAGAGATCGAAAAGCTTGGGAGCGTTGAGCTTGATGTCAGACATGAATCTTTCCTGCTTCTTGAGCAATTTCAGCGAAACCGGCTCTCGCTTTCGCGTCCGAAATTGCGTTAAATCTAAAGTGTTGCGAGTTCCATGACGGAGACGTCGTTGGCCTGCGCGCGATCCAGTATGCCGGCCTGCTTGCCCTGCGCCATAACCATGATGCGGTTGGAAACGCCGAGAACCTCTTCGAGGTCAGAGCTCACGACAATCACCGCGAGACCGTCGCGCGCGAGGTCCATTATGGTGTCGTAGATCGAGGAACGTGCGCCGACATCGATGCCGCGCGTCGGCTCGTCCAGCACGACGACCCGCGGCTTGCGCGCCAGCCACTTTGCCAGCACGACCTTCTGCTGGTTGCCACCGGAGAGCTCACCGGCATTCTGGCTGCCGCGGCCCTTGACGCCGAACTTGGAAATGTAGCGATCGGCAAATTGATGCAGCTTTCGCGACGAGATAAAGCCGCCCGCCGAGATTTCCTTGAGGTTCGCATAGGCGATATTCTCGGCAATCGGATGGTCGAGCACGACTCCTTGCAGCTTGCGATCCTCGGGCACCAGCACCATGCCGTTGCGGATGGCATCCGCCGGCGAGCGCGGTGTGACGGTCTTGCCTTCGAGAACCACTTCGCCCGCCGATATCGGGTCCGCACCGGTCAGCGCGCGCACCAATTCCGTCCGGCCCGCGCCGACCAGCCCGGCGATGCCGAACACTTCGCCCTTGCGGACGGAGAAATTGATGTCGTGGAAGCTGCCTCGAGGCGAGGCAAGCCCCTTCACCTCCAGCATGACATGGTCGGCGGGTGTGGGAACTGCCGGGAACATGCGTTCCAGCGAGCGCCCGACCATGGCCTCGACAATGGAACGGATCGGGACATCGCCTCTGTCGAATTCCTGCACCTTGGCACCGTCGCGCATCACCACGATGCGGTCGGCAATCTGGCGGATTTCTTCAAGACGATGGGAAATGTAGATGATTCCGACGCCTTCAGATTTCAGGCGCTCGATCTGGCGGAAAAGCAATTGGGTCTCTTCGCCACCGAGCGCAGCGGTCGGTTCGTCCAGGATGAGCAGCCTGGCATTGAGCGTCAGCGCCTTGGCAATCTCGATCAATTGCTGGTTGGCCGTCGACAGGCCTTCCACGATGCGCTTCGGGGAAATGTTGAGACCCAGCCGCTGAAGTCCGGCCTTAGCACGCTCTTCCATCGCTTTGCGGTCTATACGGCCGCCGGAGGTCAGATAGCGGCCGACAAAGACGTTCTCGGCGATGGAAAGCTGCGGCAGGAGCTTCAGCTCCTGATGGATCATGCCGACGCCGAGATCCATGGCCGCGCGCGGGTTGGCGGGGGCGTAGGCCGCCCCGCGCCATGTCATGTCACCAGAGGTCGGCTGAATGGCGCCGGATATGATATTCGACAAGGTCGATTTTCCGGCGCCGTTTTCACCGAGCAACGCCACGACTTCGCCTGCCCGGACGTCAAGGTCGACGCCGTGGAGCACTTCCAGAGGTCCGTAGAATTTGCGGATCTGGCGGAGCGACAGGATCGGAGTTTTATCCGTGGAAGTCATGGCATTTAAGTCCTTGACGGTATCAGGGATGTTCGGCGACGAACTTCGCAGCGTTTTCCGGCGTCGTCAGGAAGCCCGGAAGAAGCTGTTCAGCTGGAAGCTTTTCACCGGCGGCCAGCTTGATCGCGCTATCGACGGCCAGACGGCCGATCCCGCGAACCTGCTGCGTTGCGGTGGCGTCGAAGCCCTTCTGCGCCAGGATCGGCAGCGCCGTGGTGTCGCCATCGAAGCCACCGAGATAGATGCGCTGCGGCAAGCCGGAAACTTTGATCGCCTGCGCCGCGCCCAGCGCCAGACCGTCGGCCTGTGCGAAGATCAGGGTCGTATCCGGATGAGCCTGAAGCAGGTTCTGGCCGATATTGAGGCCTTCAGCCTGCGACCACTGTTCGCTCCACTGCTCGGCAACCAGCTTCACGCCGGGGTTCTCGCCGATGGCCTTGTTGCAGCCCTTCGTGCGCTCGACCTCCGGGGTCGTGCCCTTCTGGCCGTGGATCATGATCATGTTGCCCTTGCCGCCGGCAAGACCGATGATGTGCTTGCAGACTTCGTAAGCCGAGGTCGCGTTGTCCGTCGCAATGAACGTGTCGCCGGGAGCTTCCGGAGCATTGCGGTCGACGTTAACGACCGGGATGCCGGCCTGCTTGGCAAGACGGGTCGGAACGGCGGCGGCAGCGGCACCAGCCGGGATGTAGATGAAGGCATCGATGCCCTGCGTCAGCAGGTCCTGAACCTGGCTGATCTGGGTGGCCGAATCATTCTTGGCGTCGACCGTGATAACCTGGATCCCCTTCTGCTTGGCATAGGCTTCAACGCCGATCTTGATCTGGTTGAAATAGTCGGCCTGTAGGTTGGAGACGGCGAGGCCGATCTTCTTCACATCCTTGGCGGATGCGGCGAGCGGGCTGAAGACAGTGCTGGCCAGGGCTGCGGCGACCACGAGTGCAGTCTTGAATTTCATGATTATTCTCCTCCGTTATGATGTCAGGACCGGCGCCTTTCGCCTGTCCGTTGTTAAACCGGGCCAAAGCCTGGCATTCCCCTGGCACAATGGCCGTCTGTTTTGGCACGCGGCCAAATCACCTGATTTTCTTGAAAGACTCCGCAGCCACCGCCAGCGCGATGACCACGCCGATCACGACCGCCTGGGTGAAGGGAGAGACACCGAGAAGGTTGAGACCGTTGCGCAGCACGCCGATGATCAGCACCCCGACCAGCGTTCCGAAAATGCCACCCTTGCCACCCGTCAGGCTCGTGCCACCGATGACGACGGCCGCAATCGTGTCGAGCTCATATCCAACGCCAGCCGTCGGCTGTACCGAGTCGAGGCGCATGGCGAGAACAATGCCGGCGAGGCCAGCCAGAAGGCCCGAAACCACATAGACGCCGGTCGTGAAGAGATTGACGTTGATACCGGCCAGACGCGCCACTTCCGGATTGCCGCCGATGGCGTAGAGCGACCGGCCGCCGGACGTGTAACGCAGATAGATCCAGCCCAGCACGAAGACGACGATCATGATGGCGACCGTCAGCGTCAGGAAGCCGCCGAAGCGCGTGTAGGCGAGAAGGCTGAACCAGCTGGGAAACCCGACGATCTGCTGGCCATCGGTGATCATGTTGGCAACGCCGCGCGCCGCCGACATCATGGCAAGCGTGGCAATGAAGGCCGGCACCCGGAAAACCGTGATCAGAAGGCCGGACACCGCGCCCGCAATGGCAGCGACCACGAGCGCGACGGCAATGCCGACGCCCATCGGATAGCCATGGACATTGGCGACATAGCCCATGACCATCATGGCGAGCGCCAGAACCGAACCCACGGCCAGATCGATACCGCCGATCAGGATCACCAGCGTCATGCCGACGGCCATGATGCCGAGCACGCTGATCTGGTCGAGAATATTCAGGAGATTGCGCACGGACATGAATTTGTCGGTCGCGAAGGCGAGGAACACGCAAAGCAGGACAAGACCGATCAGGGGACCTGTCGCCCCCCTCAATGCCGAAAAGACACTGAAGCCCGCCTTCGGCTGCTGGTCTGCCGCTATGCTCATCCAATCCTCCCAGCCCGGTCAACGATGTTGACGAGCATGCATAATTATTCCTTACTGTCTGTAAATTCGTAACGGACGGATCGCGGTGCTGTCAACACCGAATTTATGTTCAACTGAGCGAAAATTTCGACCCGACCAGCTTGACATTTCGACCTCAATGGCAAGATTATTAGTCAACGCATATTTATGCATATAGAGGATTTCATGCAAATCAACGAGCTGGAACATACCGCGAGACAGATCCGCATTCGCGATCTCCAGGCGGTCTATGAGGCGAAGGCCGGGCACATCGGCGGCGAGATGTCGGCCATCGACATCATGACCGCCCTCTATTTCAAGGTTTTGAAAATCTGGCCGGATCAGCCCAAACATCCCGACCGCGACCGCTTCGTCCTGTCCAAGGGGCACACCGCCTGCGCGCTCTATGTGACGCTCGCCAAGCGCGGCTTCCTGCCGGAGGAGGAGATTTCGACCTTCCTGAAGCCGCTGTCGCGCCTCAACGGGCATCCGAATTGCAACAAGGTCCCGGGTGTCGAAACCAATACCGGCCCGCTCGGCCACGGCCTGCCGGTTGCAGTCGGCATGGCCAAGGCTGCCAAGCTGACGGGCGCCGCCTACCACACCTATGTCATGACCGGCGACGGCGAGATGCAGGAAGGCTCGAACTGGGAAGCGATCTCATCGGCCGCGCAATTCCAGCTCGACAATCTGACGCTCATCATCGACCACAACCGTTTCCAGCAGGGCGCGGCGCTGAGCGACACGAACAATCTCGCCCCCTTCCGCTCCAAACTGGAGGCTTTTGGCTGGGATGTGACGGAAATCGACGGGAATGCCATGGCGGAGGTCGTTCCCGCGCTGGAGCGCCGCAGCACGAGCGGCCGTCCGCATTGCATCGTCGCCCATACCAACAAGGGTCACGGCATCTCGTTCATGCAGGACAAGGTCGACTGGCACCACAAGGTCCCGAACGAAGAGCAATACAAGATTGCCATGGCCGAACTGACGGAGGCGCTGTGATGAACGCGATCGACACGAAACCGAAACTGCACGATTGCCGCGATGCCTTCGTTGCCGTCCTCGAACGCCTCGGCGCAGAAAACAGCAAGGTCGTCGCTGTGTGTAACGACTCGGTCGGCTCCTCCAAGCTCGGCGGCTTCAAGGCAAAATGGCCGGAGCGTCTGGTCAATGTCGGCATTGCCGAACAGAACATGGTCGGCGTCGGCGCTGGTCTCGCCAATGGCGGCCTGCTGCCCTTCGTCTGCGGCGCGTCCTGCTTTCTCACCGGCCGTTCGCTGGAACAGGTGAAGGCCGACATCGCTTATTCGAACGCCAATGTGAAGCTCGTGGGCATTTCCTCCGGAATGGCCTATGGCGAGCTGGGCCCGACCCACCATTCGATCGAGGATTTCGCCTGGACACGTGTCCTGCCGAACCTGCCGGTCATCGCGCCCTGCGATTCCATTGAAACGGCGGCAGCCGTGGAATGGGCCGCCGCCTATCAGGGCCCTGTGTTCCTGCGGCTTTCGCGCGTCGGCGTGCCTGACCTGCTGCCGGCCGGCCATAAGTTCGAACTCGGCAAGGCAAACCTGCTGCGCGACGGCGACGCCGTGACGCTGATTGCCAATGGCACCCTGACACATCGCATGATGAAGGCCGCCGATATCCTCGCATCGCAGGGGATCGAATCCCGCGTGCTCAACATGGCCACGGTTCGTCCGATCGATGTCGAGGCCGTGGTGAAGGCCGCGACCGAAACCGGCGCGATCCTGACGGCGGAAGAGCATTCCGTCTACGGCGGCCTCGGCTCGGCCATTGCGGAAGTCGTGGTGGCGGAAGCGCCGGTGCCGATGAAGATCCTTGGCGTGCCGGGCATCTTCGCGCCTACGGGTTCGGCCGAATTCCTGCTCGACGAGTTCGGCATGGCGCCGGCCGCCGTTGCGGAAGCCGCCATCGCATTGATCGCACGGAAAAAGGCTCGCGCCTGAGGGCAGCGGGATACTAACGTGCCCGGCGCAGCAAAGACTCCCGTTGCTGCGCCATTTTTTCAACCAAGCTCGAGATCGCCATGCAGACCGCCATCCTCGCCGTAGACCAGGGAACCACCAATTCCAAGGCCGTCCTTGTCTCGACGGCGGGCGAGGTTCTGGCACGCGGCTCGTCGCCCGTCGGTATCGAGCACCCGCAGCCGGGCTGGGTCGAGCAGGACCCGTTGCGCATCTGGAAATCGGTTCTCGAGGCCATCGAGCGCTGCCTTGCGGCGGGCCCGGCGGTCGAGATCGCCGGCATCGCCATTTCCAACCAGCGCGAATCCGTGACAGTTTGGGATGCGAAGACCGGCAAGCCGCTCGGCCCTGTCGTGAGCTGGCAGTGCCGGCGCACCGCCCCCGATTGCGCACGCCTCAATGCAGCCGGCCTTGCGGCCCGCGTGCAGGCACTGACGGGCCTGCCGATTGATCCGATGTTTCCGGGTCCGAAGATGAAATGGCTGCTCGACCGCGTCCCCGGAGGCCACGACGTCCGCCTCGGCACCATCGATTCCTGGCTCATCCATTGTTTCACCGGCGGCGCAGTGCATGCCTGCGACGCGGCCAATGCGGCGCGCAGCCAGCTTTACGATCTGAAGGCGCAGCGTTGGAGCGAGGAACTCTGCTCCCTCTTCGGTGTGCCCGCGAGCTTCCTGCCGGAGGTGCGCAACAGCAGCGACCGCTTCGGCATCACGAATTCCGTGCCGGGGCTTCCCGACGGCATTCCGATTGCCGCCGCCATCGGCGACAGCCACGCCGCCCTTTTCGGCCACGGCGCATTCAATCCCGGCGACGGCAAGGTGACATTCGGTACCGGCTCGTCGGTGATGACCACGCTGCCGCACCATATCGAGCCTGACCATGGCATCACCACGACGATCGCCTGGGCGCTCAACGGCAAGCCGACTTATGCCTTCGAGGGCAATATTCTGGTCTCTGCGGCGGCTCTTCCGTGGATGGTCGACATCCTAGGCCTGCCGGACGTCCAGGCCCTGACCGATCTCGCCGCCACCGCAGAACCTGACGGCCCCAGCTTCGTGCCGGCCTTTGTCGGCCTTGGCGCACCGCACTGGCATTCGGACGCCCGCGCGCTGTTTTCCAACATCAATTTCAGCACCAGCCGCGCCCAGATGGCCCGCGCCGTCACCGACTCCATGGCCTTTCAGGTGCATGACGTCTTCATGGCCATGGCCTCGATCTCGCCAGCACCCTTCGGCAATCTCTATGTCGATGGCGGACCGAGCAAGAATACGTTCCTGATGCAATGCGTGGCTGACGCTCTCAACCACACTGTCATCCAGTGCGACACGCCGGAAGCCTCCGCGCTGGGCGCTGCCTATCTGGCAGGACTTTCGCTTGGCATCTGGTCTGACCTCGCAGCCATTGCCGCCCTGCCCCGTCCGCGCGTACCGCTTGCCCCGCGCGCCTCCGATGTAAAATCGCGGTTGAACGTCTGGAATGACGCAATCTACCGCTCGACGGCTCCCTCCATTCCCACTAAGAGTGAATAAAAATTCACTGCGGAGGGAATCATGGGGCGCATCAACGAGTTACGGCTGATTGCCCGCGTGGCGCAGATGTATCATGTCGAGCAAAAGCGGCAGTCGGAGATCGCCGACATTCTGCGCATGTCGCAGGCGACCGTCTCGCGCATGCTGAAACGTGCGGAGCAGGAGGGCATCGTCCGCACGACGATCATTCCGCCACCTGGCACGTTTGCGGACCTGGAAAACGAATTGCGCGGCCGCTTCGGGCTGACCGAAGTGATTGTTGTCGATTGTTCGGAAGATCGCGACGGAGCGATCATGGCGCGCATCGGCGAGGCGGCGGCCCATTTCCTGGAAGTCACGCTCCAGCAGGACGAGATCATCGGGGTTTCGAGCTGGAGCCAGACGATCCTGAAAATGGTGGACAATATCCACCCGATGAAAGGGGCGAAGGCCAAATATGTGGTGCAAATCCTCGGCGGCATGGGCGATGCCTCCGTGCAGACGCATGCCACGCAGCTGACGGCGCGTCTGGCGAAACTGACCGGCGGCGAGCCCCGCCTGCTTCTCGTTCAGGGCATCACCTCGTCGCGGGAAGCCAAGCTCGTCATGCTCGCAGACCCGGTGGTGCGCGAGACGATGGACCTCTTCGGTCGGTTGAGTCTTGCCATCGTCGGCATCGGCGCTGTCGAGCCGTCCGAACTGCTGGCGCGCTCCGGCAACACATTTTCACGGCAGGAAATGGCGATGCTGCACGAGGCAGGTGCCGTCGGCGAGATTTCCTATCGCTTCTACGACGAGAACGGAAAGCCGGTCGAGACGCCGCTCAACGAGCGCGTGATCGGGCTGACGCTGGACGAACTGCGCAAGACCGACCGCGTCATGGCGCTGGCCGGCGGCGAATCGAAGACCCAGGCCATCGCTGCCGCGCTCAAGCTCGGCGTGATCGATGTCCTGGTCACCGACAAATTCACTGCAGCGCGGCTTTTGAACTGACCGAACCAGGTCCGTCCCTGCCCGCTGCGATCAACAGGAGGAACTGTCATGAATCGTTTTGTGGGCAAGACCGTCATCGTCACGGGCGGCAACAAGGGTATTGGCCGTGGCATCGCGAAGCGCTTTGCCGAAGAGGGCGCGAAAGTCGCCATAGCGGCCATCGACAAGGATACGCCGGATGCGGCCGCAGCACTTGCCGAAGAGACCGGCGCAGACGTGAAGGGTTACGTTCTTGATGTGACCGACGCCAAGGCCATCCGCGAGGTCTATGGCGAGGCGGAGGCCGTACTTGGACCGCTCTCCGTTTCGGTTCAGAACGCAGGGGTCATCACCATCGCCAGGGTGGAAGACCTGACCGAGAAGGAATGGGACTTCAATCTCGACGTCAACACCAAGGGCGTCTTCCTCTGCTGCCAGGAGGCCATCCGCCGCTTCCGTGCTTCCGGGACCAAAGGCAAGCTCGTCAACACCGCCTCCGGGCAGGCGCGGCAAGGCTTCATCTATACGCCGCATTACGCCGCCTCGAAATTCGGCGTCGTCGGCCTGACCCAGAGCCTCGCCAAGGAACTGGCGAAGGAAGGCATCACCGCCAATGCCATCTGCCCCGGCATCATCCACACCGAAATGTGGGACTATAACGACCGTGTCTGGGGCAAGATGCTGGGCGAATACGGACCCGGCGAGCTGATGGCGGAATGGGTCGAAGGCATTCCCATGCAGCGCGCCGGCACGCCTGCGGAAGTCGGAGCGCTCGTTGCATTCCTTGCCTCCAGCGACGCCGATTATATCACCGGCCAAACGATCAATGTCGATGGTGGCCTGATCATGTCCTGAGATCAGGTGAGCATCGGCATCCGGCACAAAGCAAAACGCAATTCGAACTCAGAACGCCACTTGAGATATGAGGAGATTGAAGGTTGAGCAGGTTCATTCAGAAGCGGACGGCGCTGGGCGTCGTCATCGGGAGTCGCGCGTTCTTCAACGGCGCACCTTGCCGCGCGGCCCGCGACGAGGTGCTCGCGCAGCTGGCCACCCTTGGCGTCGATGCGCACATCCTCCCGTTTGAAGCGACGGTAAACGGGGCTGTCCAGACGATTGCCGACGCAGACAAATATGCAGCTTTCTTCCGCTCGAAACGCGAGGAGATCGACGGACTTGTCATCTGTCTTCCAAACTTCGGGGACGAGATCGCGGTCGCGGAATTGGTCAATCGCGCAGGCCTTAATGTCCCGATCCTCCTGCAGGCATCGAACGACGAAGTCGACAAGGTCTCCGTTCACGAGCGGCGGGACGCGTTTTGCGGCAAGCTCTCCGTCTCGAACAATTTCTATCAGTATGGTGTGCCCTTCACCGAAACCACCTCTCACACCTGCGACATCGCGGGCACGGAGTTCCGGAGCGATCTGGATCGCTTCGCCCGCGTGTGTCGCACTGTTCGCGGGCTAAGGGGCGCAAGGCTCGGCGCGATCGGCGCACGAACGGGTGCCTTCCAGACGATGCGCTATTCCGAAAAGCTGCTCCAGGCTTCCGGTATCACGGTGGTGACTGTCGATCTCTCCGAAATGATGGGGGCGGCAGCGCGCATTGCAGACAATGACAAGGCGCTGATCGAAAAGCTCGACCGCATCAAGGCCTATGGCATCATTCCTGCGCACATCAAACAGGATCAGATTGTCCGTCAGGCAAAGTGGACCTTGGCTATCAATACCTGGATCGAGGAGAACGGCTGCGATGCCTCGGCCATTCAGTGCTGGCGATCGCTGCAGGACAACTTCGGCTGCGCCACATGCCTGACCATGTCGATGATGGGCGAAGAACTGATGCCTTCCGCCTGCGAAGTGGACATCATGGGCGCGGTCTCGATGTATGCGCTGTCCCTGGCATCGGGCGCTCCGTCGGCCATTCTCGACTGGAACAACAATTATGCGTATGAAGCCGACAAATGCGTCTGCACACATTGCGGCAATTACCCCAAGAGCTTTTTCGGCGTGACCCCCGAGATCGGTGAACTCGACGTACTTGGCGAGACAATCGGCCGGGAGAAATGCTTCGGAGCCGTGAAGGGCAAGGTCCGGGCCGGCGACATGACCTATTTCCGCCTCTCGACCGACGACCGGGCCGGCACGGTTAAGTGTTACCTCGGCGAAGGCGAGTTTACGGACGACCCCTTCCCCATGGATGGCGGCATTGCGGTCACCAAAGTCCCCAACCTTCGCGACCTCATGCGGTTCGTGTCCTATAACGGATTCGAGCATCATGTCGCGATGGTTCGCGGACATTATGCCGACGTCGTCAAGGAGGCCGTCTACCGATATCTGAAATGGCCGATCTACCACCACAACGCCAAGCCGGAAGCGTCACTCACCTTCCCGCCGAGGGTTTGAGGCCGATCGAACGCTGAGGTTGCCGACCGCCGATGGGCTCCCTGCCCCCAGCGATCGGCGCCAGGCTCAGAGCATTTCCGAGCCGAAACCGGAAACCGACTTCGCGACCAGAATTTTTAAGAAAACAAAGAGATGGAACGTCTCAGTTCTTCCACGAAACGCGGAAACAGTCTTGCGTCAACGGATTGCGCGCGAGGATAAACGTCCAGCGCGCCATTCGTTCACAGCTTCAGAGACGTCGCCCGCTTACTGCGTCAAACAAATGGGCGTGTTTCGACGCCAGAGATACCGGCAGTTTCGAGCCGGGCGCGATATCAACCCGGTCGCGTGAAACGATCATGATTTCGTGGCCGCCCAGCAAAGCGGTAATATGGGTCTCGGAACCGGTGGGCTCGACAACGAGGACGTGAGCCGACACGGCATCCTCGCCGCCAATCGTAACGTGGTCGGGACGAAGACCATAAGAAACCTCGCCGGAGGCAGAAAGCCCTGCCGGCATCGGCACCGTGGCGACGCCTGCGATCGAGATGCCGTCCGCCGTCACCTTTGCCGGCAGAATGTTCATCGCCGGACTGCCCATGAAGGTCGCCACGAAGAGATTGGCGGGGCGGTCGTAAAGCTCCAGCGGCGTCCCGATTTGCTCGACCCGTCCGGCATTCATGACCACGATCTTGTCGGCCATGGTCATGGCCTCGATCTGGTCGTGTGTTACGTACACGATCGTCGAATCAAGCCGCTGATGCAGCGCCTTGATCTCCGCGCGCATCTTGACCCGGAGTTTCGCATCGAGGTTGGAGAGCGGCTCATCAAAGAGAAAGACCTTGGGATTGCGCACGATGGCGCGCCCCATCGCCACGCGTTGACGTTGTCCGCCGGACAGCTGGGCGGGCTTGCGGGCAAGAAGCGGCGTCAACGACAGGATTTCGGCCGCCTTTTCGACCTCCGCCTTGATTTCGGCCTTGGGCCGGCCGGCAATCTCGAGCGCGAAGCCCATGTTCTGGGCGACCGTCATCTGCGGATAAAGCGCGTAGTTCTGGAACACCATGGCAATGTCGCGATCCTTCGGCTCAAGGTCGTTGACCCGTTTGCCGTCGATGCTGATATCGCCGGAGGTCACCACTTCAAGACCGGCAATCATCCGCAGCAGCGTCGATTTCCCGCAGCCCGACGGGCCGACAAGGATTACGAACTCACCGTCGCCGATCGGCACGTCGACACCGTGCATGACCTCGACCGCACCATAGGATTTCTTGACGTTCGCAATTTGAACCGATGCCATGGTCGTTCCTCAGTCGAGTTTGCGGATGCGCAGCGCCAGATGCGGGCGGCCCGGAAGCTGGATGCCGAACGCTGCATCCGCCTTGCCGCCGCGCACGATGGCGCCGTGACGCTGGGGATGCGGAATGAGCGCCGGGATGCGCGTTGCCGGCTCCACCGTCATGGCCCATGTGTCGATCAGATCGATCTCATAGTTGCCGTCTTCGGCCGGCAGACCGGTCGTCCACTGGTTCGGCTGATGTTCGCCGAAATAGAGGAAGCTGACCTTGCCGCCGAGATCGCGTGCGCCGGAAATGCGGCTCCAGGGCCACTGGTCGTTCATGCCCATGGGCTCCAGCCCCTGAAGGTCGTCTTCCTTCAGGAGTTCGAGAAGGAACTTGATGCGCTTCCAGCTTTCGCCATGCAGCGTCCCACCTTTGGCCCACCAGATACGCTCGTCCGGATCGTCATAGGTTTCGCCATGGCCGGCATAGCCGCCTCGCATGACGGTAGTCCAGAACCGGTGAACCAATTCCTCAGCCGAGATATTGCCCCAAGCCGGCCAGATATTGCCCTCATATTCCGGCTCATCGTTGACCACGGGCTTGCCATAAGCGACGCGCCATTCCGGCGTCCGCTTGACGTCCCAGTTCTGGATGCAGACATGGCTGATCCACGGCTTGCGGTGATCGAAATTCATGTTCTGATCGCCGTTGTGGATCGACTTCAGATGCCGGACCGGATCGTTCTCTTCCAGGATATGGCAGAAGCGGTCCCAGGTCGCGACGGGGATCGTGTCGAGCAGGAAGTCATATTCGTTGGCGAGCGCCCACCAGACGTTTCGGAAGGCAGAGAGACGGGCAGCGACATATTCGACATAGCGCAGGTTCTGCGCCTCGCTCATCGTCGCATAGCCCCAGCGGTCATAGGGGTGGAAGAGGATCACATCCGCCTCGATCCCCATCTCGCCGAGCGTGGCGATCTGCGTTTCCAGATGGCGGAAGGCTTCCGGGTTGGGGCAGTCGAAGTCGAGACCGTCGCCCTTGGGCGTGAAGATCGGCTGCAGCGGCTCGTTGGTGTTGAAGGGATAGTCCTTCGGGAAGACGGCCATGCGGATCTTGTTGAAACCGCTCATGCGCAGGCTTGCCAGCGTTTTGTCCTGCTCTTCGCGCGGCTGATGGGTCCAGGCGTAGCAGGTCGTGCCGAAGGGGTAATACGGCGTGCCGTCGGCATAGGCGAAATGGAACCGATTGCGAACCGAGACAGGCCCGTGAACGCCGGGACGCGCCTCGACAACACCAAGCTCACCCCTTTGCCCGTTCAGCACGTCGACATTTGACGCCGTCTCGTAGGTCCAGCTCCCGACAGCATCCGGCATGAAGCGGAGGACATACTCGTCGCGGCCATCGTGGAAACCGGTGACGCGAAGCTCGCGGTTTCCCTGGCGGAAATGGGCATGCAGAACCACATCCAGATATGGATTGCCGGAGGCAGGTCCCTTGAGCCGCAGTTCAAACAGGTCGTAGAGATGCGTCATGATCATTCCTTGACAGCGCCGGTCGTCAGACCCGCGACGAAATAACGTTGGAACATGAGATAGACGATGGCGGCCGGCAGGACCGTCATGATGATCGCTGCGTTGAGCTCACCGTAGTTGCTCTGGAACTGGCTCTGGAAATTCATGAGCCCGAGCGGGAGCGTCCACATTTTGGGATCCTGCAGGATCACCAGCGCCATGGCGAATTCGTTCCAAGTGGCCACAAAGTCGAGGATCAAAAGGGCCGAGAGAACGGGCAGCGACACCGGCAGGAAGATCCGCCGGAAAATCGTGAAATGCGATGCGCCGTCGATCCGCGCTGCCTCCGACAGTTCCTTGGGAACGGCGGCAAAGAAGCCGTGCAGGATGAAGACTTGATAGGGCACGCCGAAGGCAAGATAGGGCAGGATGATTCCGGGGTAGGTGTTGATCAGCCCGAACGCATTCACCTGCTTGAAGATCGGCGCCAGCATCACCTGAAACGGCAGCATCGTGCCGAAGACGCAGAGCGCCAGAAAGACTTTCGAAAAGCGCATCGGCACCTTGGCCAGAGCGTAAGCCGCCATCGCGGAGATGAAGAGGCCTAGCGGCACCTTGATGAAAGTGATGATGACGCCGTTGAACGCCGTCGTCGAGAAATTGCCGCGCTGCCAGGCCGAGACGAAATTGCCGAAATCGGGCTCGGTGGGCAGCGCGAACGCGCTGGTATTCATCACAGCATCGCTGGATTTGAGCGCGGTGAAGACGATGAAGACGAAGGGCGTGATCCAGACAAGCGCCAGAACAACAAGGGCAAGCCACAGGGCGACCAGCATGGGATCGACGCGGTTCGAGCCGACGGGGCGGAAAGCCTGAGACAAGAAGCTCATCGGGCATCCTCCGGCTTTCGGAACGTCCAGCGCATGTAAGGCACGACAATGGCCAGCGTGATCAGCAGCAGGATGACCGAGATCGCGGCGCCCCGACCAAAGTCGCCGAGCTGCATAGACTGCGTGTAGGCCCACATCGCAAGCATCTGGGTCGACTGCGCCGGACCGCCGCCGGTCATGCCGTAGACGATATCGAACGCCTTCAGCGAATTGATGAGCGAGAGCACGAAAACGATGGTGATCGTCGGCGCGAGCGCCGGCAGGGTTACATGACGGAACACGGCCCATCGCCCGGCCCCATCGATCCGCGCTGCCTCGATGAGTGTCAGCGAGACGCTTTGCAAGCCGGCGAGGAACAGCACCATGGAGAAGCCGACCGATTGCCAGACATGGGCAGCAAAGACCGACCACAGCGCGATCTTGCGATCGCCGAGCCAGTCAACGATCCAGTCGGACAGGCCCCAGTTTGTCAGCAGGTTGTTGAAGAGGCCGAAGAATGGATCGTACATCCACTTCCAGATCGTCGCGACCGCAATCGACGCGATAATGACGGGAAGATAGAAAACCACCCGCAATGGTGAGCGGCCGGGAACGTTCTGATTGAGCGCGAGAGCCAAGCCAAAACTGATGAGATTGGGAATGACGACCGCCAGTGCCGTCCACCAGAGCGTGTTCCAGAGCGCTCCCCAGAAGACCGGGTCCTGCGTCAGCACCGCTCGGTAGTTGTCGATGCCGACAAACCTGCTTTCGGCACTGAGGCCGTTCCACGACGCAAACGACATCCGGATCACATCGATCATCGGATAAACCGCGAAGAGGAGATAGACCAGAAGTGCGGGCGCAAGAAGGATATAGCCTTGCAGAGCCGGCCGCATGGACAGGGTGGCTTTGGACATTTTCACGTTTCCCCACCTGGGCGGGGTCGAGCGCGCCGAGACACGCCGACCCCGTCTCTCGGGAGGTTAGCCTTTTCTGTTCGAAATGAAGGTCTGCAACGTCTTGCCGGCATCCGCAGGCTTCATGTTGCCCGAGGCGACTTCGTTGATGACGCGGAAATATTCCGTCGTGACATCAAGCGGGAAGGCCTGGTCGCCGTTCATGTAGATCTTCTTGTACTTGTTGAAGATATCGATCCACCTCTGATCAAGGGCATCGACCTTCTCATACTTGACATTCGCGTTGACCGAGATCGAGCCGAAAGCGCCAAGACTTTCCTGCTGCACCTTGTCGGACAGCAGATAGTCCAGGAACTTCGCCGCGTCGTCGGGGTGTGCGCTCTTGGCCGAAACATACAGGTACTCGGCAAAACCGTAGAGGCGGTCGGTGCCCGTCGGAAACGGGAAGATATCGATCCCGTCGAGCTTTTTCGCGCTGCGGAGCTGATCGACCAGCCAGTCGCCTTCGAGCATCATGGCTGCACGGTTGGCCAAGAAGAGCTTGAAGGCCTGGTTGTTGTCAATGCCCATGAAGGGCTTCAGAATGTAGTTCTGCGACCAATCGTTGAGCTCTTCGAAGCTCGCTGTCGCGCAGGGCTCACTCGACCAGTCGAGCTTCATGTCCATCAACTGATCATGCTTGTCTGCCCCGCACTTGGCTTCGAGGATGACGTCCATCAGCCGCATGACGTGCCAGTTCACGCTGCCGCCGAAGGTGAAGGCGGGAATGCCCGCCTTCTTGAGCTTGGCGGCGTCTTCCTTCAGCTCGTCATAGGTCTGCGGCACCGACTTGATGCCCGCCTTCTCGAACAGGGCCTTGTTGTAATAGATGCCCTCGCCGTGGAACGTATAAGGCACCCCATGGCGCTTGCCTTCATAGAGCTTCGAGAAGCTGGCAGCCGACGGCGTCAGGCGCTTATCCCAGCCGTATTTCTCGTAATATTCATCAAGCGGCTTTGAGAGCCCAGCCTTGACGAATTCGCCGCCAAGGCCGAGGCCCGCCCACATGAAATAGATGTCCGGCCCTTGGCTGGACTGTGCGGCAACGCGAAGTGCCGCCTTGTGCTCGTCGACCGAGCGGCCCTCGCGGGAGATCTTGATCTCCGGATTGGCGGCTTCGAAATCCTTGATGATCTTGGTCCAGGCCGCATTGGCGGAATTGTTGTCGAACGTCAGTGTCCAGATCTTCAACTCGTCGGCGCGCGCAGCGCCACCTGCCAACAGTGCAGCCAGCGTCAATGCAGACGCAGCCGTGGCAGCCATTTTCTTCACGTGCATGAATTCCTCCCTGATGCGGCCTCATCCGCTTGCGCCAATCAAGCAAGGCACGCTGGCCAAGTCAAACACTTTTTTCGAAATCGAATAAAGTTGGCATAAATTGGCCATTGCATATGGTTATTGCGCCGCACAAATATGATTATCTGGCTTTTTTCCCGAACATGTGTTCACTTTCGAAAAAACTTGACCTCCAGCGGCACTCTGGTCAAGAACCGGTTTATGTTCAGGCACGAGCGGATGATGGATCCCATAAGCACCCTTTTTCTCGATACCGATCAACCCGCCAGCCGTATCGTACGGGCCATGGCGGCGCTCGGCTCAGCGACGGCGACGCAGTTGGTGCAGGCTACGGGTCTTGCGCGGTCGACCGTCTCCACGCTTCTGACCGAGTTGCGGGAAACAGGCGTTGTCATCGAGTTGGACAGCAGGAGCACGGGATTTGGCCGGCCGTCGCAATTGTTGTCACTCAACCCCGCTCGCGGGCGGTGTGCCGGGGTACTTCTGGGGCTCGGTGAAATCCGCATTTCCGTCTGCGATCTGACGCATTCGGTCCTTTCGGATGTCTGGCTGCCGATCAATCTCGATTATTCGCCGGAAGAAGCCGCACGCGCCGTTCGCAGGAGCCTCGAACAGCAATGCGGCACGCTGGGGATCCATATCTCGGATCTGCTTGGTGTAGGGCTCGCCATTTCGGCCCCTCTTTCCTTTGAAGGCAAGGTCCTCAACGGCGACGTTCTGCCCACCTGGAACGGCGTGGATATTGCCAGCGTCTTTGCCGCCGAGCTCGACTGTCCCATTCATGCCGAAAATGAAAGCCATTGCGGCGCTCTGGCCGAGATGACCTGGGGCGCGGCCATGGGGGAGAAGAACTTCATTCTTTTCAAATTCGACCTTGGCGTCGGCGGCGCCATCGTTCTGGATGGCGCAGTCCATCGAGGCACGTTTGGCAATGCTGCAGAATTTGGCCATCTAGTCCTCGATCCCCGCGGAGAGCTATGCCGATGCGGCAGCCGCGGTTGCCTGACCCTCTCGGTCGGCGCGTTTCATCTGCTTCGCAAAGCGGAAGAGTTCACCGGGCATCCGGTTTCGATCGACGAATTCATAGAGCATGTTCGCGCAGGTCATATCGGCTACAGGCGTCTCGTCGAGGATGCCGCCGACATTGCCGGCTGGGGCATGGGTCTGACGGCAACCATCCTCAACCCACCACTTTTCGTGATTGCCGGGAAACTCGCCATGGTTGGCGACTTCTTCGTGGAACGTCTTCAAAGAAGCTTCGAGCGGCACACGCTTCCGCAGATGGAGATCCAGGGAAAGAGTCGCCCGCGTTTTGTCGTGGGCAAGTTTCTAGGCAATGACGACACAGTCATGGGCGCCGTCGCACTCGTCCTGCATCAGCATGGAAAAGTGACAACGTCGAACGGATAGTATATGGACCGCGAGGCGAATTGGATGCCAATTGCCAAGTGCAGTCCAACGGTGTGTTCAGCAAATTTACCATTGCGATTTTTGTGAGCGATGCAGTTTGCGTTGCGCCTATCGAATTGCTCCAGCTTCGGCTGTGCGCAGATCTACCTTTGCAGCACGGCTTCCCATTCACGATCACGGTAGCCGTTGCGTTGCGCGAGTCCGAGCGCGCTCTTCTCGCCATAGCCACCCGTTGTTGCGCCAACGTCCAGCGCCATCAGCCTCTCGGCCGCAAGCCGCTCATCTCCTTGAGCAAATCAGTATCTGAACCAAACCTTCAACAATTCAAGCTGAATCGACAATGATCAGGATCGTCTTACCTGTTCCAAGCAGGCCGAGGCTAGTCTCGTCATCGAGGAGAAGCGCATCCTGCATTTCCAGTTTGATCTGGCACCCGTCTACGACAACGCTCACGCCCCCATCGCAAGCGAGCAGTACGTTGTGTCGCCCAGCTAGCGAGAGTATCTGTACCTCACCGCCTTCAAGGCGGACCACCCGATGGGTAAAGCGGCCGCGCCGTGTCATGACATTCAAGTCCGTGATCGGCCCGTCGGCAAGACGGGCGGCAACCGGGACATCCGCCGGAAACGTCAAAGGTTCGCTTGATGGGTCAAGATGGACTGCAGGCGCACCATCGATCGCCAGCGCCATTCCGGCCCCGCTCAGGATTGTCAACGTGCGATCAACACCTTCGAACAGAGAGAAGGGGCCATTGCTGGCCACGGTCGCCATGCTGATTCTCCAGTCGAAGTCGCCGAGACCGGCATCCTCGGGAAAAACAGCGATCTCGACCGTCTCCCCGCCGCCATTCTTCCAGGGCATGCGTTTGTGAGTGGCGGCGCGGAGAAGTCTCATCGCTCAGTTCCCGAGAATGCCGGGCAGGCGCAGGCCCTTGTCCTTGGCGCATTCGAGGGCGATGTCATAGCCTGCATCCGCATGGCGCATCACGCCCGTCGCTGGGTCGTTCCACAGAACGCGCTCAAGCCTTCTGGCCGCATCGTCTGAACCATCGGCGCAGATGACAACGCCTGAATGCTGCGAGAAGCCCATGCCCACGCCGCCGCCGTGGTGCAGCGACACCCAGGTTGCGCCCGAAGCGGTATTGAGCAGCGCATTGAGGAGCGGCCAATCCGACACCGCGTCCGAGCCATCCTTCATCGCTTCGGTCTCGCGGTTCGGTGAGGCGACCGAGCCGGAATCGAGATGGTCGCGACCGATCACGATCGGAGCAGACAGTTCGCCATTCCTGACCATCTCGTTGAAAGCCAATGCCAGTCGATGGCGATCGCCAAGACCGACCCAGCAGATACGTGCTGGCAGGCCCTGGAAGGAGATGCGCTCCGCTGCCATGTCCAGCCAATTGTGCAGGTGCTTATTATCCGGCAGCAGTTCCTTCACCTTGGCATCTGTCTTGTAGATATCCTGCGGGTCGCCTGACAGCGCTGCCCAGCGGAACGGGCCGATGCCGCGGCAGAAGAGCGGTCTGATATAGGCCGGCACGAAACCCGGAAAGGCGAAGGCATTCTCCAACCCTTCGTCCTTTGCCACCTGGCGGATATTGTTACCGTAATCGAGTGTCGGGACACCCGCATCCCAGAAGGCGACCATGGCTTCTACGTGCTGCTTCATGGAAGCACGGGCTGCGGCCTCGACCGCCTTCGGATCGGTTTCGCGCTTGGCCCTGTGTTCGGCTACGGTCCAGCCAATCGGCAGATAGCCGTTCAGCGGGTCGTGGGCCGACGTCTGGTCGGTAACGATGTCCGGGCGCGGGCCGCCGGCCTTCATGCGGCGCACCAGTTCCGGGAAGATTTCCGCGGCATTGCCGAGCAGGCCCACGGATTTTGCTTCGCCCGCCTTTGTCCACTTATCGATCATGGCGAGGGCTTCATCGAGAGACTTCGCCTTCTCATCGACATAACGGGTGCGCAGGCGAAAATCGATGCGGGTTTCGTCGCTTTCAACGGCGAGGCAGCAGGCTCCGGCCATGACGGCAGCCAGCGGCTGGGCGCCACCCATCCCGCCGAGGCCCCCGGTCAGGATCCACTTGCCCTTGAGGTCGCCTTTGTAGTGCTGACGGCCGGCTTCCACGAAGGTTTCGTAAGTGCCCTGCACGATCCCCTGGGTGCCGATATAGATCCACGAGCCGGCGGTCATCTGGCCGTACATGGCCAGCCCCTTCTTGTCGAGTTCGTTGAAATGATCCCAAGTTGCCCAATGCGGCACGAGATTCGAGTTGGCGATCAGGACCCGCGGTGCATCCTTATGCGTCCGGAAAACGCCAACAGGTTTGCCGGACTGTACCATCAGCGTCTCGTCCTCGTTGAGCGACTTCAGCGTCTCCACGATCTTGTCGAAGCTGGCCCAGTCGCGGGCCGCACGGCCAATGCCACCATAGACGACCAGCTCGTGCGGGTTTTCCGCGACATCGGGATCGAGGTTGTTCATCAGCATGCGCAGCGGCGCTTCAGTCATCCAACTTTTCGCATTGAGTTCAGTCCCACGCGGGCTGCGGATTTCGCGGATGTTGTGACGAGGATTGGTCATGGCTTGTTCCCTTATGAGTTCGTCAGTTCGCGTGCGATCTGTTCGATGCGCGTCAGAATGTCCTTGAGATGAATACGCAGGCGCTGCCCCTTGGCGGCGTCGTAGTCAAATGGAGGCACCTCCGTTGCCAGATGGGTGGATTGGGCTAGCTCCATCTGGATGGCATGAGTGCCGGTTTCCGGCTTGCCGTAGTGACGCGTCGTCCAGCCGCCTTTGAAGCGCCCGTTCAGGATGCTCGTGTAGCCCTCGGCAGCGGCTGTCGCTGAGACGACAGCCGCCTCGATCGCTAGTGAGCAGGTCTTGCCGTTGTCCGTGCCGATATTGAAATCGGGCAGCTTGCCTTCGAAAAGGAACGGAATAGACGAGCGGATCGAGTGGCAGTCATACAGCACGGCGACGCCGTGGATGGATTTCACCCGTTCGACTTCCGCCGCAAGCGCTGCATGATAGGGCGCATGATAATCCCGAAGGCGCAGGGCAATATCGGCTTCAGTCGGCTCCTCCCCGTCCTTCCAGATCGGCAAGCCGTCGAAATCGGTTTCAGGAATCAGCCCGGTCGTGTTCTGGCCAGGATAGAGGCTGACGCCGGCGGGGTCGCGGTTCGCGTCGATCACATAGCGATGAAACGTCGCGCGAACGGTCGTGACGTTCTCCAGCAGGCCATCGTAGAGATTGTGGATATGCCAGTCAGTATCCGCTAGAATTCGGCCGTTCTCGTTCAATCTCTCATGAATGTCGGCCGGAACATCGGTTCCGGTATGCGGAAAACCGAGAATGACGGGCGAACCGCCTTGGCGGACCTCGAATACGCTCATGTCAGACCTCCAATTTAGGCAGAATACCTGCCGTAACAGCACCGATCAGCGTGCCATCGGCAACGAGGTTGATCGCGCCTTTGAGATCGTCGGCCATGTAGCGGTCTTCTTCGAGCGGCGGCACGACGGCACGGATGGCGGCAATCGCCTTTGCGAGTTCAGGGCTTGTCGCCGCGGTGCGGCATTCGATCCCTTGCGCACCTGCCAGCGCCTCAATACCGAGAATTCCGTAGAGGTTTTCGGTCATCGCCAGCAGGCGTCGCGCTCCGTGGCAGGCCATGGATACGTGATCCTCCTGGTTGGCGGAGGTCGGCGTGGAATCGACTGAAGCCGGGTGAGACATCTGCTTGTTCTCCGACATCAGCGTCGCGGAAGTCACTTCCGCGATCATCAGTCCCGAGTTCAGGCCCGGCTTTTTCGCGAGAAAGGCCGGCAGGCCGTAGGACAGCGCGGGATCGACCAGCAGTGCAATGCGCCGCTGCGCGATCGCGCCGATCTCGCAGACAGCAAGCGCAATCTGGTCTGCAGCAAACGCCACCGGCTCCGCATGGAAATTGCCGCCCGAGACGACGGAATTATCAGAGAGAACCAGCGGGTTGTCCGTAACCGCATTCGCCTCGATTTCGAGGGTGCGCCCGACTGAACGCAGGAGGTCCAAGCACGCGCCATCGACCTGCGGCTGGCATCGGATGCAATAGGGATCCTGCACGCGCTCGTCGCCGTCGACATGGCTTTTGACGATGGCCGAACCGCTCAGCAACGCGCGCAGCGCCGCTGCCGTATCGATCTGTCCCTGATGGCCACGCAGAGTGTGAATGTCGGGATGGAAGGGTGCAACCGAACCCATGGCGGCATCGGTGGAAAGCGCGCCGGTGATCAGCGCTGCCTGCGCTGCGCGATGTGCGCGGAAAAGCCCGGCAAGCGCCAGCGCCGTCGATGTCTGGGTGCCGTTGATCAGCGCCAGGCCTTCCTTGGCGGCAAGAACGACCGGCATCAGACCCGCCTTCTTCAGCGCCGAAGCCCCATCCATGCGCTCGCCCGCATAGAGGGCCTCACCATAACCCATCATGGCGGCTGTCATATGGGCGAGCGGCGCGAGATCGCCAGAGGCACCGACTGAACCCTTTTCCGGGATCAGTGGAATGACGCCGCGCTCAAGCATCGCTTCGATCAGGCGGACGATTTCAAGACGGACGCCGGATGCGCCACGGCCAAGCGAAACCAGCTTCAGCGACATGATGAGCCGCACGACGTTTTCCGGCAGCGGCTGACCGACTCCGCAGCAATGCGAGAGAATGAGATTGCGCTGCAGTGTGGCGACATCGGCAGTGTCGATCTTGATCGAGGCGAGCTTCCCGAAGCCGGTGTTGATGCCGTAGACGGGCGCATTGCCGGCGGCGATTTCCGCAATCCGCTGAGAAGCCTTGAGTATACCGGCATCAAAGGACGGATCGAGCCTTGCCGGTTCGCCGGTCCAGTAGATGGTCGCCAGTTCCTTCAGACAAACCGATCCGGGGTGAAGCATGATGGTCATCGATCGATCCTTTCGCCCCTGAAGACGCGGGCATGCAGCGGGTTGAAGCCGATCCGGTAGACGAGCTCGGCAAGGCTCTCCACATTCCAGATGGCGAAATCGGCGGACTTGCCTGGCTCCAGAGTTCCCGTTTCGCCCAGAAGTCCCAGCGCGCGTGCACCTTCGCGGGTCGTGCCGGCGATGCATTCTTCAACAGTGAGACCGAACAGCGTGGCGGCCATGTTCATGGTCAGTAGCAGAGAGGTGAGAGGCGACGTGCCGGGGTTGCAGTCCGTGGCTATGGCGATATGAGCACCGACGTCGCGGAGAAGCTTGACCGGCGGCTTCTGCTTTTCGTTGATGGCGTAAAAGGCGCCCGGCAGAAGCACGGCGACGGTGCCGGCCGCGGCCATGGCGCGCGCGCCGTCTTCGTCGAGATATTCGAGATGATCAGCCGACAGCGCCCCATAGGATGCCGCGAGCTTTGCGCCGCCAAGATTGGAGAGCTGTTCGGCATGCAGCTTTACCGGCAGGCCCAATGCCTTGGCGGCATCAAAGACGCGCGCGATCTGATCCGGCGAAAAGGCGATGCCTTCGCAAAAGCCGTCAACGGCATCGACAAGGCCCTGCTGATGCGCCTTGGCAAGGCCCGGCAACACGACATCAGTGAGGTAATCGTCGTTGCGTCCCTTGTACTCGACCGGCGTTGCATGGGCGCCGAGATAGCTGGTGACGACGCGGACAGGACGCAGGGTCGCGAGCTTGCGGGCCGCACGCAGCATGTTGAGTTCGGCATCAATATTGAGCCCATAACCGGATTTGATCTCAAGCGTAGTGACGCCTTCAGCCAGCAGCGTATCTACCCGCGCCATCGAGGCTTCGACCAGGCCATCGATGGAAAGCGCATTTGTCGCCTTGACAGAAGACACGATGCCACCGCCGGCGCGGGCGACCTCTTCATAGGTCGCGCCGTTGAGCCGCATCTCAAACTCGCGCGCCCGGTTGCCGCCATGGATGATGTGGGTATGGCAATCGACGAGCCCCGGCGTCACCCAACGCCCTTCCAGATCGAAGCACTCGGCATTCTGCGCTTCGGAAACAGGCAATTCCTCTTCGGAACCGGCATAGACGATCCGCTCTCCCTCAGTCAGGAGGAGGCCCGTTTCATGAATACCAAGTCCGCCCGCAGTCGGGGCGAGCGTCGCCAGCCGGGCGTTGCGCCACAGTTTTCGGCGGGGGCGCTGAGCGCATTTTTCCGACACCGTTCACCTCGCAAAGTTCCAATGGGGGTTTCAATTTCCAAAAACATGTATATACATAATAACGCCGCTGACAAGCGGCAATTTTGAGGCAGGTTTTCAGAACCAGCGGTATTGGAGGCCGGTGAACATGACGTCAGGCACGAAAACGATCCACGCCCGAAGCGCGCTCCTGCGGGGCGGATGGCAAAACGAAGTGCGCCTGACGCTGGAAGCAGGACGCCTTGCCAAGGTGGAACAAGGGGTTGCGGCGGAACCCGGCGACGAGCGCCATCCGGTTCTGGTTCCGGCCATTCCGAACCTTCATAGCCATGCCTTCCAGCGCGCCATGGCGGGACTGACGGAAGTGCGCGGTCCCGCGGATGACAACTTCTGGAGCTGGCGCACGGTCATGTACAAATTTGCCCTGTCGATGACGCCGGAGCATGTCGAGGCAGTTGCTGCCCAGCTTTACATCGAGATGCTGGAGGCCGGATTTTCTCGCGTCGGCGAGTTTCACTACCTGCATCATGACAAGGATGGTGCGCCCTATGCCGATATCGCCGAAATGGCGGTACGCATTGCGGCCGCAAGTGCCGAAACAGGGATCGGCCTCACCCTTCTGCCGGTCTTTTACGCGCATTCGGGCTTCGGCGGCGCGCAGCCGATCGAGGGACAGCGACGCTTCATCAACTCGGTCGATAGTTTCAGCCGCCTCATGGAACGCTGTGGAACACTTGTCGCAGGCATCGAAACCGCACGAATTGGCATCGCGCCGCACAGTCTGCGGGCCGCGACACCGGATGAACTGAAGGCAATCCTTCCTCTCGCCAAGGATGGTCCGATCCATATTCACATTGCTGAGCAGGTGAAGGAGGTTGAGGACTGCGTTTCATGGTCTGGCGCGCGGCCGGTCGAATGGCTGCTCGCAAACGCCCCTGTCGATGATCGCTGGTGCCTGATCCACGCAACCCACATGACCGATGACGAAACCCGCAGCATGGCGAGAAGCGGAGCGATTGCCGGTCTTTGCCCGATCACCGAGGCCAATCTGGGAGACGGAACGTTCCCGGCAACGCGTTTCCTGCATGAGGGCGGCAGATTCGGGATAGGTTCTGACTCCAACGTGATGATCTCGTTGCACGGCGAGCTTGCCCAGCTGGAATATTCCCAGCGCCTCGCGAGACGCGCCCGCAATGTGATCGCAAATCCCGACGGTTCGACCGGTCGCGCGCTCTTTGATCATGCCGTTGCGGGCGGCAATGCAGCGCTTGCGTCACAGGTCGGGCTTTCCGAAGGATGTGAAGCGGACATGGTCTCGCTCGATTGCAGTGACGCCCCCCATCTTTCCGGCGATCAAATCCTGGATCATTGGATCTTTACCGGTGGTATTCGCGTCGACAGCGTCTGGGCGGGCGGGCGCAAGCTGGTCGAGGGTGGGCGCCACCGCCTGCGCGACAGCATCAGCCAGCGCTTTCGCAAGGCGCTTGGAGAGCTGATGGCGCAGTGATCTTTTCAGCGTGACCTTTCCGCATTAGAGCTGGGGCATTGAGAATGTTGGAGACCGAAATGAGCGCGTCCAAAGATGCCACCTTGCACCAGCGCATCTTGAGCGACATCGAATCGCACATTCTGTCTGGCGAGTGGGCGCCGGGATATCGCATCCCGTTCGAGGTCGAGCTCGCAGCCCAGTATCAGTGCTCCCGCATGACCGTGAACAAGGTCATGACGCAGCTTGCGAAGAAGGGCGTCATCGAGCGGCGAAAGAAGGGCGGCAGTTTCGTCACGCAGCCACACAGCCAGGCCGCAGTGCTTGAAATCAATGATATTGAGGCGGAGGTGCTGGCGCTCAACCTCCCCTATCGTTGCGAAGTCCGAGCCCACGCGGCCCGCAAGGCACGTGCGGAAGATGTCAGGCGCATGGAAGTGCCGCCCGGCGCTGCCATTCTGGACGTCCGCTGCTTGCACTACGCCGGCCCACGCCCGTTTTGCCTCGAGGAGCGCATCATCAATATCGCCGCCGTGCCATCGGTTGTGGATGCCGATTTTGCGACAATCTCTCCCGGCCGGTGGCTGATTCAGCAGATCCCCTGGAGTTCGGCCGAACACAGGATCTATGCGCAATCTGCGTCAGCCCCTAACGCGGCTGAACTGAGGATAAATGACACTGCTGCCTGCCTTGTGGTCGAGCGGCGAACGTGGCTCGCCGAGCAGGCTGTGACATCGGTTCGTTTCATCTATCCTGGTGAGAGTCATTCCCTCATCGCCCGCTTCTCGCCGGCACACTAGGAAACGCTCCGTCATTGCTGAAGCAGCGAGAGCCTGCCGCCCGTCATACGGGACGAGTGTTTCGTGCAAATGAAAAGAGTGAGGTCGGAAGCTCGCTACCCCCAAGAAGGGCCAGGTCTGCGAGGATTTCGCCTACGACACTTGCAAACTTGAACCCGTGGCCTGAACAGGCGGAAGAGATGACGACATTCCGGTTGCCCGGAGAAAAATCGATCAGGAAATCTTCGGTCGGCAGCATCGTGTAACGGCAGGTTGTGGCGCGGACGCGCTGCGAGGCGACCTGGGGAAGGCGCTTGCGAGCAAAGGCGTCGAGGAGATCAGTATCTGCGCCGTTGACCGGTGCATTGGGTTTGGCCGGATCGATCGGCTCGCGGAAATGCGCATGGCGCCCGATCTTCACCCCATCAACACCGAATGCGGGGAAGCCGAAGAAAGATCCATCGTCGCCCTCGTCACGGAGAAAGCATGGCATCCGGCCCGGTTGCGCCATGAAACCGTCGTCCGGCTGGTACCAGGCTACGACCTGCCGGATCGGTTTCGCATAGGGAACAAGCTCGGGCACGAGCTCCGCAATCCATGCACCGGTAGCAACGATGACCTTGCGGGCGCGATACTGTCCTGTTGCCGATCGTATCGTGACGCCGTCCGTCTCCGGCTCGATCGCCAGGACACGCTCCCCGAAATGCAGCTCGGCTCCGTCTTCCGCTGCGAGCTTCAGATATCCCATGACTGCGGCTTCAGGCCGGAGGTAGCCACCCTGCGGGTCAAGCACGCCGACCTCCTCGTCATCGAGCACGAAGGCAGGATAACGGCGCGCCATCTCCGCACGATCGAGAACCTCATGGGCGATACCGTGCAGTTTACAAGCGGCCTGCGTACCGCTGACGATCTTGCTGTCAGGCTGGCCGATCTGCAGCACGCCGGTGATCGAAAGAATGTCCGCGCGCAACCGGGCCTCCAGCGCGCGCCAGTTCTCATAGGCACGGCGCAGAAGCGGCACATAGGATGGGTCTTCGAAATAGCCGAGCCGGATGATCCGACTGTCTCCATGAGAGGAACTGAGTGCGTGCGCCGGAAAGTACATTTCGATGCCGAGAACCTTGGCGCCTCGAGATGCAGCGAAGGCTGCCGCCGCACTCCCCATTGCCCCAAGACCGACAATGACAACATCGAATTCTGCAACCATGATCTCCTCCTCCCGGCGAGTTCGGGCAGTCCTTACGCTGCAGGACTGTGTTCAACGATCAGAGACCGCAGCGTTTCAATATCGTCACCTAGCGGCCGGTCATCCTCATAGCGCGCGACATGAGCACGCACGACATCCCGAATAGCCTTTGTCGCGGACGCCGGTGATGCGGTCGAGGCGAGAAAATCCTGAGCCTGCACGGCGGCCATCAGTTCGATCGCCAGAATATACCCGGCATTGTCGAGGATCGACAGGAGCTTGTTGGCGGCCGCCGTCGGATGGGCGAGAAAATCTTCCTGCAAGGCCGACGTCACGCCGCCGTCGGTGGCAGCAGGCGCCGCGAGCCTGCGATTGTCGTTGACGAGGGCCGCCGCCGTATATTGGGCTATCATGAAGCCGGAATGGCTGCCCGCATCGCTTGCCAGAAAAGGCGGAAGGCCGCTGACCAGTGGATTGACCAGCCGGTCGATGCGTCTTTCGCTCATGGCCGCAACCTGGGCAATGGCAACCGCCAGGCCGTCGGCGGCATGGCCGAGCGCCGGCGCCACGGCATGAGCCTCCGACCAGACCAGCGGATTTTCCGGGGTTCCGGCAACGGCTGGATTATCCGTCACCGAGGCCAGCTCCTGATCAACGGTGCGGCCGGCCGCACCGAACACATCCCAGGCGGCCCCGTGTGCATGGGGTATTGCCCGCAGACTCAGTGCATCCTGGGTGCGGCGACCGACCGCTGCCGCCACAAGGCCGCTTCCGGCCAAACGTGCACGCAGGCGGGCGCCGACTTTCGCAATGCCCGTGGAAGGCCTTAAGCCCAGAACCGCCTCATCGAACGCCGCCATCTGGCAGCCTGCGGCCTCCAGGGTCAGCGCCGCAACCGCATCGGCCCAATCAAGGAGACGCTCGGCACGCTCCAACGCGAGAGAGGTCAGACCGGTCGCGCAGGCGGTTCCATTGACGAGGCTCAACCCTTCTTTGGCGGCCAGTACGAGCGGCTTGAGCCCGATCTGCGCCAGCGCCTCCCGTCCGCTCAAGCGCGCGCCTTTGACGGTGGCCCGTCCCTCGCCGATGAGAACCAGAGCAATATGGGCGTTGTGGGTCAGATAACCGGCCGATCCTCTCGATGGTACGTCCGGAATGCAGTCTTCGTTGAGGAATTGGTTCAGGTAGCGAACCACGTCGGGCCTCACGCCGGAATGACCATGCGCAAAGTTGGCGATCTGCGCGGCAATCACCGCGCGGACGTCACGCGCGCCCAGCAAGGGACCGACACCGCAAGCGTGGCTGAGCACGATATTGCGCGACAATCTGCTCTGCGCATCCCGATCGACCACCGTATCCGAGAGCGCGCCAACTCCTGTCGTCACGCCATAGGCACGAACACCGCGCTCCACCAGACGTTCAACTATCTGACGGGCCCCGTCGATCCTTACCCATGCGGCATCTGATAGATCGAGGCTTTTCCCAGCTGCAACACTTGCAACGTCGCGCCATGACAATGTCGTTTCGATCGTGACCATAGCCTTCAGGTTCCGAAATGGCCGATGAACTGCCGGAAGGCGGGTGAAGCACCGTCACCGAACATTTCGTCGGGCGAACCGCTGCTGTCCACCAGTCCTTCGCGCATGAACACGACGCGGTTGGACACGTTGTGCGCAAAACTCATTTCATGCGTGACGACGAGCATCGTCATCCCCTCCTCCGCCAGCGCCCGCATGACACGCAGCACCTCGCCAACCAACTCCGGATCGAGAGCCGAGGTGGGTTCGTCGAACAGCATGACCTTCGGCTTCATCGCCAGCGCACGGGCGATCGCTGCGCGCTGCTGCTGGCCGCCGGAAAGATGCGCCGGGTAGGCATGCCGCTTGTCCACGATGCCTACCTTTTTCAGCAGCGCCTCGGCCTCCGCGATGCACTCGTCCTTCGGGCGCTTGAGGACATGCACCGGCCCTTCGATGACATTTTCGAGGATGGTCATGTGGGACCACAGATTGAAGCCCTGAAAGACCATGCCGAGCTCGGAGCGGATGTGGTCTACCTGCTTGCGGCTCGCCGGCCGACTGATACCATTCTTGTGCACCATGCGAATGGGCTCGCCATCCACGACGATCTCGCCAGAGGTGGGAATTTCCAGAAGATTGATGCAGCGAAGGAAGGTTGACTTCCCGGAGCCTGAGGCGCCGAGCAGGGAAATCACATCGCCGTCGCGGGCATCAAGTGAAATGCCGCGAAGCACCTCATGCGTGCCGAAGCTCTTGCGGATATTGCGGACGGAAAGTCGGATGACATCCGGCATGTCAGAAATCTCCGTTCAGGCTTTCAGCGCCGGCGGCAGGGCACGGCGGTGACGGGAGAGGGAATATTCGAGCAGGTTCATCACTTGCAGGATGACGAAATTGAGAACGAGATAGATCAGGGCTGCGCAGAGAAACACTTCCATGGTCCGGTAGGTCTGCGAGATGAGCCGCTGCGCAACGCCTGTGACTTCCCAGACGGTCACAAGGCTTGCCAGCGCCGTGGATTTCATCATCAGCACGATCTCGGTCGAATAGGCCGGCAAGGCATGGCGGAAAGCGATGGGCGCGATGATCCGGCGCACGAGAAGAAATCCCGACATGCCAACCGAACGCGCCGCCTCAATCTCCTTCGGCGGAACCGCGCGGATGCCACCGCGAAAAATCTCCGCCGTATAACCGGCGGTACAGAGCGCCAGCGAAAGGACCGCGCAAACCACCGGCTCGCGCAGGAACGGCCACAGGAAAGAGTAGCGGATGACGCCGAACTGCCCGAGCCCATAGAAGACCAGGAACATCTGGATCAGCAAAGGCGATCCACGAAAGATGAAGATGTAACTCTTGGCAAAACCGGACAGAACCGGATTGCCGCTAACCCGCATGGCAACGATGACAAGCGCCAGCAGGCCGCCGAAAAAGATTGCCAGAAAAAACAGCATCAAGGATGTCGGCACAGCCTTGACCAGCGTGGCCATCGTCGAGGAGAGGAAGACGAAATCCATGGTCTTATGCTTTCCCCATGGCGGCCGACGGCATGCTGCGGTTTGCCCGCCGCTCCGCACCGTTGAAGACGCGATCCGACAGGCTCGTTAGAACGAGGTAGAGGATTCCGCCGACAATGTAGAAGAGGAAATACTGCCGCGTTGAGCCGGCGGCCACCTGGCTTGCCCGCATCAGTTCGACCAGCCCGGTGACCGAAACCAAGGCCGAATCCTTGAGGCTGAGCTGCCAGACATTGCCCAGTCCCGGGATCGCGAAACGCAAAACCTGCGGAATGATGATGCGGCGTAGGCGCAAGGCCGGACTCATTCCGATCGCGGAGGCTGCCTCGAGTTCCCCTTTCGGAATCGAGAGGAAGGCGCCGCGAAACACTTCCGCCTGATAGGCCCCGGATATAATACCCACGGCGAGCGCGCCGGCCACGAAGGATGGCATGCCGAAAAAACTGTCATATCCCATCAGCCGACCGATCGCAGTCAGGCCGGAAGACCCGCCGAAATAGATGAGATAGATGATCAGCAGTTCCGGAACACCGCGAAACACCGTCGTATAGATGTGCCCGAGAAAACGAAGAAGATAGCTTCCGGAAAGACGCAAGGCTGCGACGATCGTGCCAATGACGGCGCCGATCGCCAGGGCAGTCGCTGTCACCGCTAGCGTCATCAAGGCGGCAATCAGCAGCCAGGCGCCCCATCCGTTCGCTCCGAAGCCAAGCAGTTGAAATCCTGTCATTCACCGTTCCTCGACAAGAGGGCAGCTTGAACGCCGGCTTCTGCTCAAACCGCAGATGCCGGCGTTTGCCCATGATCAACTTTAGCCGCTTATTGCGGGCTTACGTCGAGCTTGAACCACTTCATCGACAGCTTCTTCACCGTGCCATCGGCAAGGGCCGACTTGATGGCAGCGTTGAATTTGTCGCGCAGCTCGGGATCGGACTTGCGGATGCCAAGACCCTCGCCCTCGCCCCAGATCGAGCCGACAATTTCAGGGCCGGTAAAGACGAGAGAACCGCCCGCGGATTGGAATGCATTGTTGAAGTAGACGGCATCATCGAAACCGAGATCGATCCGGCCATTCTGCAGGTCGAGGTCGCGATCGGCTCCGGTCTTGTATTCCCTGATCTCGGCAATGCTGCCGAAGTTGTCATAAATGAACTTGGCGTAGACCGTGGCTGCCTGGATACCGATCGTCTTGCCCTTGAAAGCGGCCTTCAGCGCTTCGATCTCCTTCACGCCAGTCTGGCCGGGCGTCATGGTGATGGTCGCCCCCGTTCCCGACGCCTTGGCAAGCGGACTGTCCTTGGCGGTCGCGAACGCGGCGGGTGTCGCAGCGTAAGGAATGGTGAAGTCGATGACCTGCTTGCGTTCGTCGGTGATCGAGAGCGCATCCATGATGACGTCGAACTTGCCGCCGTTCAGCGCCTGGATCATGCCATCCCAATCGGAGGCAACCAGCGTACACTCGATCTTGGCCCGTTCGCAGAGCACTTTCGCAAGTTCCGGCTCAAATCCGCCGAGCGAGCCGTCGGCATTGGTCATGTTCCATGGAGCGTAGGCGCCTTCGAGCGTGATCGTCGCCTTGGTCCAATCCTTGGCAAGGACCGGGGCGGAAAGTGTCGCGGCGATGATGGCACCCAGAATAGTTATGGAGCGAAATTTCATGTGCTAGTCCCTCTGAGATTTGGTTAACCTGCTTTGCATCCGCCGATCTTCGCCAGCTTGCCATGATGAGCTATTGATCATGGTTGTATAGGGTACCATATGGGAAATTTTGTGTTATGCAAGAGACAGAGCGCATATTTTTGGCGATCACACTATATGCTGAAGGAATAGGCAATGACGCGTAGCGGCGATATCAGGAAGGCACTTTCTGTAAACGAGGCGACACCTCTGTACGCGGGCGTCAAGCAAATCATTCTGAGCAAGATCCAAAGCGGAGAATGGCCCCCCAAACATCGGGTGCCATCCGAAAACGAGCTGGTGCTAGAATTGGGCGTGAGCAAGATGACGGCCAACCGCGCCTTGCGCGAGCTTGCGAGCGAAGGCGAATTGATCCGCAGACAAGGCGTCGGCTCGTTTGTCGCCGAGCGTAAAGGCGTTTCGACCCTCTTTGAGGTTCGCAATATTGCCGAAGAAATTGCCGAACGAGGGCATTCGCATGAAGCGAGCGTTATCGCGCTGGCAGAGGTGTCCGCATCGCCGGAGATAGCAGACGCACTGAGTCTTGATATCGGATCGGCGGTCTTCCACTCGCTGATCGTCCATAAAGAGAATGGCGTCCCTGTGCAGATCGAAGACCGCTACGTCCATCCAGAGATTGCGACGGACTATCTCAACCAGGATTTTTCGGCCATTACCCCGAACGCCTATCTGTCCGCTGTCGCACCGCTCAGCGGCTCCGAACATATTGTTGAAGCAGCAATGCCCCAGCCGTGGGAGTGCAAACTCCTGATGATTCTGAAAACAGAGCCATGTTTGACGATCAGAAGGCGCACATGGTCCGACTCAAAAGTCGTGTCGACAGCCCGCCTCATTTATCCTGGCCACCGCTATCGTCTAGAAAGTCGAAGCGGAACATTCTAGAAATTCGTCGTGGTTGTATATGGAACATAGTCTCTGACGCGTCCGCGAAATCGGCTCAGGGCTCTTCCCCGGTGAGTTATACCAACGCGACCGATTACCCAAACCACCCCTTTTGGCTCTTGTTTCTTCGCTCTTGAAAGCACTCGAACCGCTGACACCGTCGTTCGGACGATATGTTCGCGCCGAGTTTGCTCAAAGGGGCAACGACCTGCTGTGTGGAGTAGGCCGATAGCGGACTGCCGGATTTTGAATGTGCCTTGAGCAACGCGGACATCGACCCGTCGCGTAGTGGAAGGCTATACGTTTCTGAAAACATCCAGTTGGTCGCCGACAGCGCGGTGCGATGTAGCTGTTTGCGGAGGCACCATCTCAATTGAAGCGCTACTCTTCGAGAAGTTTAGAAGTTGATCCGGTGAGCACCTTGAGCGCAGATGTGACTGCAGGAAAGCTAGCCCAAACAGCGATCTACCTTGCTTGGCCACGATTTTGAGGGCCGGGTAGCGTAGGGGACCTCGGCGCCATCAAATTCAATACCGTATCGGCTGCCAGCTCTGCTTTCGACACATCCTGGCTGTCATCCAACCGGCCGTAGCTCAGCAATTCGCGGAGAACATCTGCGCCAAGAAGACAGTCCACATATGTCCGAGAGAGAGCGTCAATGTCGACAGGGATACCAGGAAATCCGATCGTAATGACTTGCGCGGCCAGTTTTTCGAAGTGCTCGACAAATGCCTTGTATGCGAGCGGTAGCAGACCCGGAAAGGTATCGGCTTCCGCGATGACAAGACGCATGAGGGCAATGCTATCGACATGCAGGATCTTGATACGCATCTGTATCGCGCTGGTGACCAACATGTCGCGAATGGGCAGGTGGATGAGGCTTTCATAATATTGCCGCTCTTTTTCATCGCGCGCGCTGCAGGCATCCGTGACCGCCGCCGCAAAGAGGTCCTCCTTGCTTTCTGCAAACCTGTAGAGCGTCATGAGCGAAATGCCTGCGGCATCAGCCACTGTCTCCATGGTGGTGCCGGCATAACCCGTTCGAGTGAAACACAGTTTTGCTGCGTCGATGATCTCCCTCTTTCGCTTTGCCATTGCTTTGGCCTTCGGATGGTTTTCCGGCCATTCCCGCATGCTGTTGACTCCATATGATAGTTAGTACTATCAGATATAAAATTACCCGATCATCTGGCGATTTTAGCATATCGTCGTGGAGGCAACATGAGCATCGCGAACATTCTTATTTGGACCGGACAAATCCTCCTTGCCGCATTTTTCGCCTTTGCTGGCTGGACGAAGTTGAGGAAGACGCCGCAAGCGATGGCGGCGATGGGATGGACCTGGACCTCGGAAGCACCAACCCGGCTGATCAGGATGATTGGCCTCGCAGAAATTCTGGGTGCGATAGGCATCATTTTACCTGCAGCCCTTCGAACCCTTCCCTGGCTGACGACAGCCGCAGCGGCGGGATTTACACTGTTACAACTGGCAGCGATCCTCTTTCATATCTCTCGACACGAGTTTTCGGTGCTATGGCTCAACGCCATCATTGTTTCGATCACGGTTTTGGTATTGGCGGCGCGGTTGGCATAGCCAGATGGCGGAGACTTTATGCCGCCGCCACCCAGGAAAAGTCTTTACGCGCATCCAGGGTCTTGCGAGCCTGAGTTCCTCCAACGCAGAAACAATCCCTAGTATTTCGAGCACCTTTCGGACGCGTGGAACGTGTGACGGCTTCTCTGAACTTCATGCGTCGTCAAGTCCGCGCTCGTTGGCGGCATCATATTTGCGAATGTCGCCCCGCATGCGTCCCTGCCAGCGTTTGACGAAAGCCAGTGTGTCCTTAGCTTCAAGATGCGCCGTCAGCGCGGTTTTGTCTGCCCATCGTTCCGCGATGAGCAGACGTCCGTCTTCAGCATCGTCCAAGGCCGCATCATAAGAAATGTTGCCCTCACGCTGACGCGTGGCCGACGCGAGTGTTTTCAGGTCGGCCCTGAATGCCGCCAGTTCGGCGGGGTCGACATGCATGTATCCGGTGACGATGATCATTCGAGGTTTCCTCTGGTTTGGGTCTCCCCGACCGCATGGCAATTGGGGAGCCGGAACTCATCTGGCCATCAGGTCACTTGGCGACGAGGACGATCTTGCCCTGAATACCGCGCTTTGATGCCCGCTCATGCGCGGCAGAGGCGTCCGAAAGCGGAAACGTGCTGTCGATCACGACGCGGATCGTCCCGTCTTCCAGCAGGCGACCGGCTTCTGCCAATTGCGCGCCATTGGAGCGCACCTGTGTCGTTGAAACGGTGATGCCGCGCCTTGCTGCTTCCTTGCGGCCGGAGAAGCCGAGCGGATTGACCAGATAGAGCGCGCCATTGTCTTTGATCACGCTGAGAAACCGTTCCATGTTGGCGCCACCCACGGCGTCGATGACCAGATCAACATCGTGCGCAACCGTCTCGGCGGCCTGTTTGCTGTAGTCAATGAAGGCATCAGCGCCGAGATCGCGCAGCACCGTTTCGTGCTTGCCCGAGGCAACGGCAATGACGTGGGCGCCCTTCCATTTGGCCACCTGAGCCGCCAGGTGGCCCACGCCGCCGCCGGCGCCGTTGACCAGCACGGTCTTGCCTTCAAGCGCAATCGGCGCATGGTCAAAGTCTTGGAAAGGATTGGGTTCATCATGACCCAGTTCGACCAGGAACTGCCACGCCGTGAGCAGCGACATCGGAGCGCCAGCGGCCTGGATGTGGTCGATGCCGGCAGGCTTCTTCGCGAGTGTAGCGTGTCACGCGCTTTTGAATTTTTGACAGCGGCTTTTAGAACACTCGAAAATCGAAATCCGGCTTCGACCGCGTCAATTTAGCCGCCTCGTCGCTTCTCTTCGCGAAGCTTTTTCCAGTACCTATAGGCCGCACTGGACGATGGTGTCCGCCGCCATCCGTATTTCGCTGAACACTGCTCCAAAAGCTCGATCATGGGTATACGCCCAAACCTAGCGGCGAGGAAAGATGCAACCTCTGTGTCGTGATCAATGGGGCTCTTCGAAGGCACGTCAGCGACCGTTAGAGGCGCGATTGAAGCCGTCTTGAGGGCGATGAGCTCCTCGTATTCTTGCTTCGTGATCGTTACCAGATCGTTGCCCATAGTGCAGCCCTAGAATTTATATCCGAGATCTTCGAGCCGCGCCTTGATCTTGTAGACGCCGTTTTCGGTCATTCCGAGCCTCAACGCGATCTGCCGATAGCTCATTTTAAGCCCAAGATATTGAAGCGCCCGGAAGTCACGGGCCATCGGGCAAGCGATATAGGTGCCTCCGTAATCCGCAGACAGTTTTTTGATCGCCCCTTCGGTCAAGACCTCCGATAAGTCGGCGTGAAGGACCTCCCACTTCCACGGGATATAAACCCGGCAACCAGCGAAGTTTTCGAAGAACCGGAAAGCATCTTCGTCACCCAAGAGGTGACGAAGATCGGTTTCGATGGGTGATGAAGCCATTAGTTTCGCCCCAGCACGCGGCCAGTATCGACCTTGCCCTTGCCAACATCCACATTCGGATTGTCGCTGCCCGCCTTCGTGATGACCAGGCCGGGGCCAAGCCCGATACTTACGTAGCCTGTGAACTCTTGCTTCGCAGGAACAGCCCCACCACGACCCCCGGGAGATTGAGCCGGTGCCAAGGTGTTGCTGTTGGCGGGCTGAGGTGGCCCGCTGTCGGTGCCAAATAGGGTCTTAAACCTCTTGAGGCTGTCAGCCCAGGTGATGTTGGGCATGATATCGATGTTGCCAATCGCGTTCTTGATTCTCTCACCGAAGCCGGAGAACCAGGCGATCACTTCATCGAACTTCGATTTCATGCCATCCCAAAGCTTCTGGATGATATCGCTCCCGACCGCCAACATATCGCCGGGGATTTTCTTCGCGGCATTCACGATCCTGGTGAATTCGAATGTCTTGTCGAGTTCGCCTGCGATGCTCGCCAGCGTCCGCTTGCCTTCCGCGAGATCGGCCAGCACCTCCGTTACACCGGCGATCACGTCGGCAATCTTGGCGATCCCGCCCGTCAGGTCCGCCGTTATCGCCCCAAAGACGTTGCCCAGGCCACGGAAGAAGTTCTCTGTCGCTGGCAAATCCACGTTCAGCAGGGCAGCGCCAGCGCGTGCCAGGCGCAAGAATGCAGAGGCAATCCGCGTGATCGCATTGATCGTCTCATCGATATTGCCGCTGATCTTGGGAAGGCTGATGGCAAAACCAGCCCCAAAGTCCTTGATGCCTTGGTATCCGGTGCGCAGCGCGTTCATGGCCTTCGACCAGGCGGTGGCAAAGCCGTTGATGATGATCGGGCCATATTGGCCTGCGATATCTCGAAGCGTCCGATATGTCCGCCACCCAAATTCCATCGCTTTCATGCCGAAGTCATCAAGACCACCCTTCAGCTGCCTCCACAGAGATAGAAGACGAGGTGCATAGTCTTTCCAGTTCCGGTAAATCCATGTTCCAGCCGCCGCGAGGCCGCCCAACACCAGCGCCGCTGGGCTCGCCAGAAGCGCAAGACCCGCGCCGATGACCGGCAAGATCATACCGAGAGCGCCCAAAGCTCCGGCAGCGATGACGCCGGCCCCCGCCCAGACGAGCAGCTTCTTCACCATGCCGCCCGTTGATGCATCCAGCTCGCGCGTCCATTTCAACGCTGCGGCCAGATTTTCGTTTATCATGGGTAGCCATTCCCCGAACGCAAAGCCTACTTCGGTCGCAGCCTGCCAACCGATTTCCTTGAAGATCGTCAGTTGCTGGTTTAGCGCCTGCATCTGCATCTCGAAGTCTTTGTCGATGATTGCGCCCGTCGCCTTGGCAACCTCTTCCTTGATCCGCTTGTACTCGTCGATGTTGCCGAGCATCGGAATCAGGAAATCCATGACCTGCATGTCAGAGAACAGCCCGCCGAGCTTGCCAGCGCCGTAAATCTTTTCGAGCTGCGACTTCACAGAGGTGAGCGCCTCAGTGTCCGTCATTCCAGCGGCCTTTGCCTTCTGCATCAGGCCCTGGACTTCCTTCGAAGAAACGCCGGTCAGTTTGGTGATCTTTTGAACGACCGCTTCGATAGGGTTGATGCCCTTGGTGACGGCATCATTCATGACGCCCTGGATATCGACGCCCATGTCCCTGAAGTTCTTGATCGTCGTCGGGGCAAGAACCTTCGTCAGGAAGTTCTTGAGGTTGTTCGCGGCCTCGGCCGGATCGGCGGTGCCTTTCTTCGCGATCTGAAGCGCAGCGCCCAGGAAGTTGACCGCTTCCCGTCCGGTGACGCCGAATTTCGCCATCTGCCCGGTAAGCTCGGGGAAGAAACGGGCCATGTCCTTCATTTCGAAGGCACCCATCTTGCCCGCCATGACAAGCGCGGCCAGCGATTCATTAAGCTGGTCGGCAGGCACCTTGAGCGTCTGCATGAGTGAGGTCGCAACACCCGCCATGTCAGCAAAATCGGCATGAGCTGCCGTCGCCGCGCGTGCGATCGTGCCGATCGAGGCGTCAACCAATTTCTCGTCAAGGCCCGCCGCGATCATCTGTCCGGCACCCTTGGCAATCGTGGTGGAGAGCTGGGCCGTCGCAAGCGCCAACTCCTGGAATTTTGCGCGCGACTGCTCGACAAAGAGGAATGCCGCCTTCCCGGATAAGTTCGCCGTTCCCGCTATATCGACAAGTTGCTGTTGGAACGCCGCCGCCTCGTGAATGGGTGCGAGGAAGGAAATACCGGCAATCGCAGTGCCAACAATGCCGATCTTTTTCGCCATGTTGACAACGCCTTCAAGCGACCTTGTGAGGCCCCGCAATGGGCTGCTCAATAGGTCCTTCAGGCGGACGATAACGTCCAGCTGCATGTTGCGTCCTGACATCATCTTCCCCTTGTAAAGTGTCCCGGCCCACAATGCTCGTAATGGGCCGGGACAGGATGCCCTCCAACCCAAAAAAGGACATCCAGTGTGAATATGGCCACCCCGGCCATGGAGAACCGGGGTGGTTGAACAACGCCGAACGGCGGCTTCGGCATTGTCATGCCCCGTTGCAGCGGGGCATATCGCGGATTATTGGCGCTCCGCGATCTCAGATGTACGGCGACAAGATCAGATCTACGATGCCGGACACGATGAGGATGTCCCGGCCCACAATGGGCCGGGACTGGATGCCCTCCATCCCAAAAGAGGACACCCGCTGCGAAAAGGGCCACCCCGGGTAGACCCTGCTTAAGGCCGGGGTGGCGTTGCAATGCCGAATGGCGGTTCCGGCACTGCGAGGCTCTGCGAACGATAACAGAGCGTTACGCGGGTTGCTCAATCCCGCGATCTCAGATGTACGGCGATACGATCAGATCAACGATGCCGGAGAGGATGTTGCTTTCGCCGCCGTTGATCAGCGTGGCGTTGACCAGCTCGCGGGCCTCGTCTTCAAGAGTGGGCGGAACGACGAGATGCGTTGCCCTGATCGGCAGGGTATCGCCTGCCGAATTGTACTGGCCGGTCAGCGCGTAGCGCGCCGCCTTGAAGTTCGCAGCGTTCAGAACGTTCTTCGAAGCACAGGCCAGCTGCCACAGCCCATAGCCGGCGTTTGCACGCCCATCGGTTCCATAGATGTACTTGTTCTGGAAGAATACGTTGTCGTTGGTGATATCCGTGCGGCTCATGAGTTCGAAGGGCCGTCTCTCCTGGTAGACCAGCGGTTTCACCGGCTGGCTGCAATCAAGAAGATACCAGGGCGTTCCCGATCCGCCCATGTGGTTCGAAACAGTGATCGGGCTTCCGCTGGCATCGAAACCTTGATGATCGCTGTCGAAGAAATACTGATCGTCGTAGCATTTCGTGGTCTCGCCCTTCTTCAGAAGGCCGAACACGAGCTTTTCCGGCAGCTGCGCAACATTGTTGCCCATCTGCTCGAAAATCACGCCATAGGTGCCGTACTGATCGTCTTCGATCTTTTCGCGGCTCACGGCGATGGTGTCTTCGAAGGTCTTGTTTGTGACGACATAGCGACCTGCCGACAGGTCCTTGACGATACGGTCCCCCAGCCATTCGCGCAGGCCGGGAAAGTCCACCAGCCAGCTGTAGTTTTCGGAAGCGCCGGTCGAGTTCACCTTCATGGCGACCTGCTGCCAATTCAGCTTTGCGGTCTTGAGGCCCTTGTTAAAGGACGTGTTGAAGCCGCTGTAGAGGTCTTTGAGGGAAGATGCATTTACCTGCATTATTCGGTCTTTCCGCCATAGGCTTTGACATCTTCGGCGCTGAGGCCGAGCTTTTGATGAACTTCCGTGAGCTGCGATCCGCCGTCGCGATCCTTGGCCCGCAGCGCGGAGTAATCGGTTTTGTGATGGATCGACGCGACGAATCCCGCGACAGGCTTTCCCGCACCTTCAAGGAAATCATCGAAGGCAGCCGAGTTCGCCTGGCAAAGGTTGACCGCCCAATCGCGCATGAACGGGAGAAGGCAACCTTCCTGCATCGCAGTCTCGACAATGCGCTCCGCCGCCTGGAGCGATACGCCGGAGCGCAGCTTGTTCAGCTCGCCAAGCGTCTGCTGGAACGTCTCGATAGGCACGAACCGCGCGGGATCGGCGCTGTTCAGGCTCTTGTTGGCCTTCACGGCCTCGATAATCTGGGCTTCGTCCGCGTCAGCCGGAAGGTTCAACGCCGTCCGCAATGCTGCGAGAAATTCTTCATAATCCATCGGGTTTGCCTTTTGCGCCGCGTTCAGCGCCTTCATGGTCAGATTGGGAACGTTGGTCAGCGATGCCCGCAGGATCGCGGAAACAGTCTTGTCTGCCTGGTGCGCGATGACCGGGGAGAGGAAGCGATATTCCTTGGCGCGGATCGCATTTGCCGCACGCGGCGTCCATTCGACAAGGCCCCAAATGCCGTCGCTGCGGGCTTCCATGCGCTCGATCCACCCGGCAGCGGGGGCCTCGCCACCCTTGGGTGCCACGAGATCGAGGGCATGATTGTAATCGATGGGAAGCTTGTCGACGTTGGAGATCGCATTCGACGTGTCGATGACTTGCGCCATGTTCTCGACGCGGTAGGGGCCGCGCCCGTCAATGGTCGGGAGCGTGCCGGCGGGGATCAGCTGGACCCATTGGCGATTATCCTCGCCAATCGTCTCTGAAACTGCCTGAGAGGCAGTTCTTGCTGTCTGGAGTGCCGCCTGTGTCATCGTCCGCCCGTCCTGATAAGAACTGACAATGACTGAGATAAGCCTGGAGCTTCATGACTGCCACGGAGTACATGTCATTGCGCTTTTTGCACGATGGTGCGGGAGGAGATGCGCCGGGGGCCGGAAATCGCCTTGTCCCAATCTCCAAAAGAGGGGTGCTTCCTGCTCGGCGCGAATAAAACCGTAATGCGCCGGAGCGATCTCGGCAAGCCGACCGCAGGCAATGTCAGTTTGCAGGCCTGAGTGATGCCCCGGAAATGATGCCCTCTTCGGCAACGCAAAGCTTCATCATGATGTCGTTCTTGCGCTGAGACAGTGTCTCAAAGTCGCTCGGCTGGAGATCATTCGCCGCGATCTTTTCGTTGAAATCGTTCTCCGCCGCGACAAGATCAATGATCGTCTTGCCGCGCGAATAGGCGAGCTTGACGAGCTGGTCTTTGGAAAGCTCCTGAAGCGACCGCAGCGAGTAATCAGCATCCGTCATCAATTTTCTCCTGGACGTTCATGTGAGCGTTTTTATGAGTGCATACCTGCGGAGGGGCCGCAAATTCCCTGAAATCGCGCCTACAGCCTTCAATTCCGCTTCAAAATCAATTTTACCGTGGATCGGCTGGGCGGAAACGCGCCCGGACACAAATTCCGCCAACTTGGCGGGATATTTTAATCAAGATTTCCAGACTTCGCTTTGCTTGCAGCCACACGGACGATAACCCGACGCAGAGGCGCGCGGTCCATATCAATGCGCACGGATTTCACGTTTGAGGGCAAAGCATCTGCCAGCCGATTCAGCTTCGCAGCTGGATATCGTAAAAACTCATAACGTTCCCTTGGTAGCGACGGCAGGGCATCGAAAAAAATCTCTCTTGGGCGCGGCCCCCTCTTGCCTTCTTCAATGCTACGCTCTCGGAGTTTATTTGGCGCAACATTGCCCATATGGCGAATGATCGTCCGTCGAGAGGCTTCAGGCCAGACGGTCGCCTGTATCTCGTCCCAAGTAAGCCAGCCATCCACCAACGACATAGAATCACTCCTCTCAGCTCCTCGGAAATTGGTGCAAATTTGCTCCAATTTAGTTCTGGTGAAGCAAACGGTAAACTTTACCCTTTGCCCGAACGGACACCCGTGACCCTTCGGGCAAAGGTGCAAGTTGCTCCTTTGCTCACATAGCCTTCCGCACTTCCTCGCTATAGCGAGCCTTGGCGATCATCACCGTCCGATCATAGGCGGCACGAAACACCTCGTTCTCAAGCCGCCGGTCAACCGTCTGGATTGCGAAGCTGATCGACGTGCGTTGCCGCCCCTGCATCGTCGTGATGCGGCGGCGCGGTGCGTTGAAGTCCACATTCATGATCCGAATGGCGATCTGCCGCGCAAGCTTCGCGTCCATCAGGTGTCGCGGCGGCTTGCGGATATGCTCAACGGGCAGATGGGAGAAGAGCTTCTGCACCGCCTCAAAGGCCGCGCGCTCCATCAGGTCCAGCCGATCCGCTTCACTGAAGGGATTCATTTGAGGCGCGCGCCTTTCCCTCAAGGTGCTGATACAGAAGGTATTCTATCAATGACGTCAGTGAACGGTTATCCGCTGCCGCTGCCTTTTCCGCTGCGGCTTTCAGCTCGGGTTTGATCCGTAAGTTGATTTGCGCCGTCTTTTGGCGCTTGACATCATTCATGTATAGACACTGTCTTGACGTGGCTTCTCCGTCCAGTGTATAGACATTGGCTGAAGTAATCAAGCGGCCCAACGGGAAGGTAGTAGCTCCCGCGCCGGGCCTAACCAAACGGCAAAGGAGTAGACCCCATGCCACAGGCTGCGAAAGCAGATAGCATAACTGCGCCCGGAAGTCAGACGCTTTCAGGCTCACATCCACACGATATCGCTTTGGTTAATCTCTGGCGCTGCGAAGGCCGTTTGCGCGCCCTGGCATTGATGTTGGGCGCATACCTTGCCGACAAGGAAGACAAGATGCTTGCCGATGCGTTGGCCGATCTGGTCGAGGTCGAGGCGGATTTCATCAAGAGCGCCGCTGACCACATTCACAGCGTCAAACCCTCGGATGTCGTCTCCAAACTCACGGGAGGACAGACCCATGCCCAGTAGAGAGGAGATGCAAACCGCTCTGATCCCTATGCCCGAACACGGCTATGACGAGTTGATGTCGAGTTTTCACACCGAAGTCAGGGCACTTGATGCCCTGAACATGATGCTTCTGAATACACTGGAGACGGGCGAGGTTTCGCACTACACCCACGGGATAAACCACCTTTTCCAACGTACGATAGATGAGCTTCACGAGATCAGGAAAGCCGTCGAAGACGAAATCCTGACCTCCAAGGCGCGGGCGATCTACGCTTATACAGTCTACAGCCAACTGACGGGCCAATGGAAGGCCGAACAGGACGAAATGAACGGCCCCATGTCTCGCCTCGGCAACATGAAGCCCTTCGTCCCGGTGGGTCGGACGGATGAGGGAGAAGTGACCGCCGTTCAAACGGCGCTGGCCGGACTGCGGGCGCAACAGGCGGCGGCTGACAAGCTGACCGGCAAGCCGAAGAAAGGCAAAGGCCAGAAGGCGGCTTGAAGCCGCTTCGATCCATCTTCAAAGGCCGCTTTCGAGCGGCCTTTTTTCATGGCGAATTGCGACCGCTCTTTGGTCATTCACAGACCGCCGCCCGGATGCTTCGATCCGGGCAGTTGCGTTTCAGTTCTGTGAGGTTCCCATGCGTCAAGCCGCCCGCGTCATCCCGCCCGTCATTCTCCCTTCCAACGTCATGCCCGCGTGGGTGCTGATCTTCTGGCGGCTCTATCGAGGCGAGGCCGGTGGCGATTATGCGCGCGCCTGGTCTTTGCTGCCCTCGCAATTGCCTGCCGGTCACCGCCGCCCCGATCCGCATATTGCCGCCCAGGTGTTGATAAACCACGGCTTGATTGGATAAGTTGTTGACGCGGTGACTCCGGCTGTTCTATTTTCGGTATATATCGAATTTGATGGCAAAAATAGGCGTTGTTCAACCGGGAAGTTTGTGCTTCTCATTGGCGGTCGCTATGGGCTTGTTTTCAAACGTGTTTTCCGCGTCGGCTGGCTTGTTTCCGGCAACCGGAAAGTTAAGTTTGCCAGAATGGCAAAATTAGAATTGGCTTTTCGTCTGTTTCTGCGCTGCTCTGAGCAGCATCCAGGCGGATCGCGCAAAACCCCTGAATCCTTATTTGAGAGGGGTTTGACGGCTTTTTTGAAGCCTCGCATCCATATTTGAAGCCCTCTTCGAAGGCCGCGCTCGTTTTTGGCAGGCTTGGCGGATATTGGCTGTTTTCACGTTCGGTTCGTGTCAAAACAACCGTCTCGCGACAACGCAGATGCGGGCGGGAAAATCGAGTAGATACCGCGAGTTATCGCGTCATATCACCTTATCCCGCAAATACCCCACTTTTCTAAAACCTAGTGTCAGACAACAGCGAGGTCCACCGCCGGGACTTTGACATAGTCCGCATAGGCATTGCTGCCGGTCATCAAATCATGCGGGAACCGCACCATCGAAAAGACCTCGTCTCCCACGGTGAACCCCGAAACATTCTCCCCGACGGCTGCGACGACACCGGAGATATCCGTGCCGAGGATCAGCGGAAAAACGGGGCTCGGCTGCCACTCGGACGGAAGCGCGCGGTAGCCGTCGCGCAGGTAGAGATCCGGCGGATTGAGGCTTGCCGCATGCACGCGGACGAGCACCTCGCCCGGCCCCGCCACCGGCCGCGGCGCATCTTCGTAACGCAGAACCTCGGGGCCGCCAAATTCGTGCAGGCGTACGGCTTTCATCATCTCGGTCATCTCATCGTCCTTCTCAAATGGGAATGGTGAACCGAATGTACGGCTGTTCCGCGCTATTGATAATGTCCGTCCATTTCGCTTTAATAGTTCCATGAAGGAACAAATTGGATTCGAAAGACTGACAGGCCTCATCGCCTTTGCCCGCGCCGGGTCTCTTGGGAGCTACACGGCTGCCGCGCGCTCGCTTTCCGTTTCGCCCTCGGCGGTCAGCAAGAGTATCCAGCGTCTGGAACGCCAGTTGGGCGTTTCCCTCTTCTCCCGTACGACGCGCTCGCTCACGCTCACCAATGAGGGCCGCGATCTGCACGAGCGCGCGCTGAAACTGCTGCGGGATGCCGAGGAGATCGAACAGGCTGCCAAGGCTGCCCGGTCGGAGCCCGCCGGCACCTTGCGCATTGCGGCCTCCCTTCCGATCGGGCTGCATGTCATCGCCCCCTTGCTGCCGGCCTTTCGCGCAGGCCACCAGAAGGTCACGCTCGACCTTCGGCTGAGCGATCACAGGGTGGACCTGATCGAGGAGGGAATCGATATTGCCGTTCGCATCGGTGATCTTCCGGACTCGCGCCTCCTGTCACGGAAACTCTCGCCGCACCGGCTCTGCTGTTATGCCGCGCCAGACTATCTGGCCGCTCGAGATAGCCCCACCCATCCGGATCAACTTCAGGCCCACGAGACCGTGAACCTGCGCTATCAGAGCAGCGGGCAATTGTTCCGCTGGCCATTCCAGGTCGGAGATCGCGAGATCGAGATCGTGCCGCCAGCGGCGATCACCGTTGATGCGAGCGAGGCCGTGCTCTCGACGATCGCGGCGGGAGCCGGCATAGGCATGGCCACCAGCTTCATGGCGACACCCTGGGTCAGGCGCGGCGAATTGGTTCCTGTTCTCGCCGATTTCGCGGTCGAGCGACACAATATCACGGTTGTCTGGCCGGAAAGCCGCCGGACCAACCCGGCCGTGCGCGCGTTTTTGGGAATGTTGACAGAGGCAATGTGAGGCCGGGGCGCGTGTAAATGCCCGTGGCCAGAGCGTGGTACGCCCTATGGCAACCACGCAGATGTTCATGACTCTGGTGGAATGAACTTGATCCCCGAGATCGGAGCCGCCGGCTATCCAATTTCATTCTCATCGGCAAACGGACGGACCCCCGTTGCCACGATCGTCAACAGTCTGCGCAACTGCTCCCGGTCATCGGAAAAAGTCGCTGCTGCGACAACGCCAGAAAGGGCGGCGGTAAGATCGTCCGAGCGGACATCGTCGCGAATGGAACCGTCAACTGACCCCGCGGAGATAAAGACGGCGAGGGTTTCATCGATGCGCCTCCAGGTTGCCGAGGTCGAGGCGTGGCGCGACGTCAACGCGTCGCGAAGGGCATCATACATTGCGCGCTTGGCCAAGATCAGCTCGCTGTATCGCGACAGCCAGATTTGTAGCGCCTCAAAGGCACTGCTCTTGCCGAGAAGATCAGGGACGCCCGACATAAGGTGGTCGAGTTCGAAGCGATAGACCGCCTCGACCAGATGAGCACGGCTCGGGAAATGCCGATAAAGGGTGCCGATACCGACACCGGCGATTTCCGCGATCCGTTCCAACGAGACCTTGTCCTCCCCGGAGAGGAACGCTTCGCGAGCGGCAGAAATAAGCCGCGCCTCGTTACGCGTGGCATCGGCCCGGGGGCGCAATTGTTTTGACAAGTGGAGGCTCCTCCGTTTAGGGTGCAAAAAAACGGAGGGTACTCCGCTTTCTCTCGCTTAGCACAGGACATTTGTATGGCACAGACCCCTAACCCGACGCCCCCTGGTGGGCTCCATCATTTCGCGGGGCATACCGTCGCGCGTGTCGGGTTCGGCGCGATGCAGCTTCGCAACAGTGCTGGCGACCGCCAAGCTGCAATTGCGCTTGTCAAACGGGCTCTCGAGCTCGGCGTCAATCATATTGATACCGCCGAGTTTTACGGAAACGGTTTCGTCAATCACCTGCTGCGGGATGCGCTTCAGTCAGAAGACGATGTCGTCGTGGCGACAAAGATCGGCGCAGACCCCAATCCGGGCGGGGGATCTCCGATAAAGCTCGCTCAACGACCCGAACAATTACGCGCGAGCGTTGAGAGCAGCCTGAGAAGCCTCGGTCTGGAGCAACTCCCGCTGCTCAATCTGCGTCGTGCCGATACCGGACCGCATGTCGCGAAAGGCGATCAGCTCGTCGACATTGACGATCAGATCGCAACGTTGGTGGCGTTGCGTGAAGAAGGCAAGATCGCCGCTTTCGGCCTGAGTGCCGTAGGATTGGATACGGTGCGTCGGGTCTCGTCGGCAGGTATCGCCTGCGTTCAAAATGCCTACAGCCTCGTGGACAGGCAATTTGACGATCTCCTGACATTCTGTACGGACAACGCGATCGCCTGGGTTCCGTTTTTTCCCTTGGGCGGCGCGGCGGCAGGCATGGCGAAAGTGACCGAACAGCCCGAGGTCATTGCCGTCGCAGATCGATTGGGCGCGACGCCGTCGCAGGTCGGTTTGGCTTGGCTTTTGAAGAAATCTGAAAATATACTGCTCATTCCGGGAACGCGGAACGTTTCCCATCTCGAGGAAAACTGCGCTGCAGGGTCAGTGTCGCTGGACGACAAGGCAATGCTTGAACTTGATGCGATCGTGCCCGAAGTTCGGACAGATCATTAGGTGCCAGGCTCCGCCGTTCCGGCGCATTGCTTTAATTTTGGGCCCGCCGGAATAGATCTGGTGGGCTGAAACTACATTGTAGGGGTTTGCATTTTCACGCTTGTGTGTGACGTCGGCCGCTTCGCGCCTTCAGCAAAACGAAATCGAATTCGCTCACTTAGGCTTTGACACATTGATCAGGTTCATGAACGCCACGATAGCGGCTCGCCGCTGATGAACCTCTTCAAGATGCCGGTCGAGCAATGCAAGCTTTTCAGCAAGGATTGGTATCAGCCGGCGCTTGTCGCGGCGCTCCTCCTGCGGACGGCGCATGAATTTCGCCGTGTCCTTGAGAGAAAAACCCAGCGCGCGCGATTGCTCGATCAAGCGAATAAGCCGCACGTCATCCGCATCGTAGTCACGGTAACCGTTCGCCTGGCGTTTCGAGGGCGGCAACAAACCACGCTTCTCATAGAAGCGTATGGCAGACGCGCTCACGCCCGTTTCACGCGCAAATTCACCGATCCGCATCGCTCTTGACCTTAAACCATGGTCGAAGGTGTATAACAAAGTTCGGAGGTACAGTCGATGCTTGATTTTGTTCTCATTCCCGGTCTTGGCAGCGATGCGGCAGTGTGGTCGCGCACGATCGATGCGCTCGGCGATGATGCGCGTTGCACGGTCGGCGACACATTGCAGGACGATAGCCTGTCTGCGATGGCGCATCGCATTCTGGCCTCAGCACCCGAGAGTTTCGTCCTTGCGGGCGTGTCGATGGGTGGAATGGTGGCGCTTGAAATCATGCGCCTGGCATCCGATCGCGTGATGGGATTGGCGATCGTCGACAGCAACGCCTTTCCTGACACGCCCGAACAAGCCGATCAGCGTCGACGCACTGTCGCCGCGCTCCGGGCGGGTGTGGATCTTCGCGCGGCCGGCCAGGCAGGCCTTGGCCGGTTGGTTCATCCCGATGCCGAGGAAGACGTCAGAAGCGAGATCGTGGACATGGGTGTTCGCGTCGGCGCCGATATCTATGCTCGACAAATCGAAGCGGTATTACACCGTGACGATCAGCGCCCTGTGCTTTCCATCATCAACGTTCCAACCATGGTCATATCCGGTGCCGATGACGCGATGATCCCGGTTGCGTGTGCAAAAGCGATCCACGCGGCGATCGACGGTTCGGTCTTGAGGGTGATCCCGAATTGCGGCCATTTGCCTCCGATTGAGAAACCGAAGGAGACCGCGGGTCTGCTGCGCGAGCTTATGGCGCACACGTCCGTTGCCTAGTATACGCACTGGACGAGTTGGCCTGCTCTTGGGCTAACCTCATTACCAGTTCGGCTGCCGCCCGCGGCTCTACCTTCAGCATCTGGCGTGGCGAGGCAGAAAATCGCCATTCAATGCCGCTGGATCTGCTGGAAAAGTCGCAGCAAACATTGCGGTTCAAGCCGGGACCGCTTCAGTCAGAGCAAGGCGGACAGTCAGTTCATCGTGGGAGCTTGTAGGTCTGAAGATAGGCGCTCAGCAGTTCGATCAGCTCATTCTCGACAAACAGCTCTCCACGGGCCGGCATCTGTCCGTCAAGCACGGCTTTTACCGGTCCCGTAACCGCGCTCAATCCAATGAAGACCGTCATTTCGGGATCATCAAAGCGGGCATCGGGCGCCGTGGCGAGCCGCGATATCCCGCGCCATCCGTGCGTAGATGCGCAACACCAGTTCACAGCCGCCGCGCTCGTCTGCAACGGCGTAGAGCGCCCGCGATTCCCCCGGGTCGTTCAGCTTGACCGAGAGAAAGGCTCTCACCATGCCCGATGCGGCAAATTCCGATGACTTTGGAGGTCTCGATATCGCACTGCTCGGCGTTCCGATGGATCTCGGCGTCACCAATCGCAATGGCACCCGCTTCGACCCGCGCGCCGTGCGCACCATCGAGCGCATCGGACCCTATGACCATGTTCTCAAGGTCTCGCCGCTGACACAGGCCAAGATCGCCGATATCGGCGACGTGCCGCTGCAGAGCCGTTTCGATCTCACCCTATGCCACGCCGATATCGAGGCCTTCTATCGTCGTGTCGTTGCAGCGGGTGTGCGTCCACTCAGCGTCGGCGGCGACCATTCGATCACGTCGTCGATCCTCAAGGCTGTCGGCGCGAAGGAGCCGGTGGGCCTCATCCATATCGATGCACATTGCGACACATCCGGCCCCTATGAAGGAACAAAGTTCACACATGGCGGTCCGTTCCGCCTCGCCGTTCTCGACGGCGTCCTTGATCCGCGCCGCACGATCCAGATCGGCATTCGCGGTCCGGCCGAGTATCTCTGGGAATTCTCCTATGAAAGCGGGATGACCGTGGTCCATGCCGAGAAGATCAACGAGGATTCCCTGCCGCAGATCATCGCGAAGGCGCGCGAGATCGTCGGCGGCGGCCCGACCTATGTATCCTTCGACATCGACAGCGTCGATCCGGGTTTTGCTCCGGGCACCGGCACGCCGGACGTGGGCGGCCTGCTTCCCCGCGAAGTCCTGCAGATCCTGCGCGGTCTCGATGGTCTCAACATCGTCGGTGGCGACGTGGTCGAAGTCGCCCCGCAATACGACCCGACGACCAATACCGCCCAGATCGCCGCACAGGTGCTCCACACGATCCTCTGCCTGATGGTCAATTCGCCTAGACCGTGCAGTTGATCGTCGCGGGGCCGACGCCGCTCTCATGCTGAGCAACTGGAAACGTCGTAGTTCATCGCGGTGTCGGCGCACGCCTAAGAGACATAGCGAAGCGCCGAATGTGATGAAATTGGTCCTGCCGAGTGTGGGATCCCAAGCGCCACATCAGCATGTCTCGATACGGTATTGCCAAGTCTATTTGGGCTGGTGCGCCAATTCACCATCGGCGGAATAGAAATACTCGTCCACCATCGATTCCGTCACGAGATAGACATGACTGGCCATGCCGGTCTGCGTGTTCACGTCACCGGCCGTCGTGACCGTGCGCATGCCGGTGACCCAGGTCAGCTTTTCATCCGCATGCGGGATCGGATCCCAGCAATACTGGCCGAGGGACGGATGCGGTAGCACCAAGTGCGTTCGTTCTGGTCGCGCGGTGCGGTGAAGGCCGTGCCGGAAAGCTGCTCGGCATAAAGGCCGTATTCGCACTTCTGAGGCGAATTCAGTCCCTGCGGCAAAGCTCCCGGCAAGGCTTCCGTTTCGAAATCATTGCCGAAGCCCGGCATATAGCCATCGTGGACACCGAGCCGGCTCGGGGCACGGATCATGGAAGCGTCAAGCGCATGCGGGTTCATCGTCTCCTCAAACGGATCGTCCATCTTGCGGGGCAAACTAGTTGCACTTTCAACTTTTTCAAGTTAGATTTGACTTATGCAAAAAGAAAGCGGGAGCAACATGGAAACCACCCTTCACGACTACTGGCGGTCGTCCGCATCCTACCGGGTCCGGATCGGGCTGAACCTGCTCGGCCTGCCCTATGGCAGCGACCCAATCAATCTCGTTGATGGCGTCCAACGCACCCCATCCTATCTCGCCCGAAACCCGCAGGGCCTGGTCCCGACCCTCGAAATCGATGGCGAAGCGCTCACGCAGTCGCTGGCGATCCTCGAATATCTGGATGAAACACGAACCGCGGGATGGCTCCCCAAAGCCCCCGTGGCACGAGCGCGCGTACGGGCGCTGGCTTACGCGATAGCCATGGAAATCCATCCAGTCTGCAACATGCGGGTCGCACGCTACGCGGTCTCCCTGGGCGGCACGACGATGGAGGACTGGATGAAGCATTTCATCGCTGATGGCCTCGCCGACTTCGAAGCCCTGCTCGCGCAAGGGTCACAGGGAAATTATTGCCACGGCAATACCATCAGCCTTGCCGACATCTGCCTTGTCCCGCAGGTTTACAACGCGCGGCGCTGGGGTGTGGACATGGCGCGATTTCCCAGAACCGGCGCTATCGCATCGCACCTGGAATCGATAAAGGCCTTCGCCGAAGCACATCCCGACAAGGTTCGGGCCACCTAGAGCGCTCTTCAATCTGATTGAATCAGACCGGCGCTCCAGACTCTATTGTTTGAAGCATGATCTTATGGATCCTTGTTTCGCTCCGGTCGGATTATGCTCTCGTTGGGTGATCGTGACTCGCCTCAGGTGACCCGAAAGTTTCGAAGCGGCAGCATCCTGGATGTCTCATGACTGAGCACAACACCCAGTTCGACCTCGAACAATTTCTTCCCTACCTCCTGAATCAGGCGGCAGAGGCAACCTCGCAATCCTTCCAGGCCGTTTATCGCGACCTGCACGGGATGACACGGACCCAGTGGCGCGTGATGGCCAATCTCGGCAAATTCGGCACCATGACCGCAAGGGACATCTGCGTGATCACGCATGTCGAAAAGACAAAGGTCAGCCGTGCAGTCACGGCACTGGAAAGTGCGGGCTTCCTCCTGCGCACGCCCAGTGAAGACGACCGGCGGGCGGAATTTCTCAGCCTGACGGAGCGCGGACTTTCGGTCTTTCACGATCTCGGCAGTCGCGCCAAGATATATGACCGACAATTGCGAGACGCTCTTGGCGAAGACATCGCACGTCAACTGGTCAAGGCACTGGAATTCCTCAAGCGTCGCGGGCCGTGACGCCGCGCGTTCGACGCGCGAGCCGGCAGCGTGACAGAAAGGCGACCGGGCCGGCGAATGAAATCAGGACCTCTCGATGATGATCTTCAGCGCATCGGGGTTCCCGCGCCAATAGGGGAAGGCTGACTCCGCTTCATCGAAGGCAAAGACTTTCGAGATCAGCAGATCGGCGGTTTCACCGATCGTCTCCAGATGCGCGATGACCGCCTTGAAGTCATCCATCGTCGCGTTGCGCGAGCCCATGATGTCCAGTTCCTTCAGATTGAAGAACTTGGTGTCGTAGGTCACCGGCGCCTTCGAATAGCCGATATAGACCACGCGACCGGCAAAGCAGGCAAGATCGATGGCCTGGACGAACGTGTCTGGCAGCCCGACGGCCTCCACGGCGACATCGACGCCATCGCCATTCGTCCATTCGGCCACGCGCGCTGCCACGTCCACGCTACGGCCGTTCACCGTAACGCTAGCGCCGAAGCGGCGGGCAATCTCAAGCTTGTGCTCGCTCATGTCGATGGCAAGCACCTCTGCACCCTTGGCCACCGCGCCGATCAGCGCGCCCATGCCGATCATGCCGCATCCGATAACGGCGACCTTGTCACCCTTTTCGATCCGGCCGCGCGCCACGGCATGGAAGCCGACCGAGAGCGGCTCGACCAGCGCAAGACGCTGCGCAGGCAGCGTCTCGTTGAGGATCAGCTTCTCCGCCGGCAGAACGATATCGTCTGCCAGACCGCCATCCTGCTGGACGCCGAGCGTGCGATTGTAGCGGCAGGCATTAAGGCGGCCCTTGCGGCAGGAACTGCAGGTTCCACAATTGGTATAGGGCATGACGATCACGCGCGCGCCTACCTTCAACGTCGGGTCGACGTCCGCGGCGACTTCGAGGATTTCTCCGCCGATCTCATGGCCGGGGATGCGCGGCAGTGCAACCAGCGGATTGAGGCCGCGATAGGTATTGAGGTCGCTGCCGCAGAGCCCGACATGGCGCACGTCGACGCGCACCTCCCCGGCCCCCACGGGCTGGCTTTCGACCGTGCGGAAACGGGCGGAGTTTTCGGCCTCAATGGCGAGCGCTTTTCTCATTGTCAGCTCCTTTAAGCCGTCTCTTCCAGCATGGCCGCAAGGTGCGGCTGGGTCAGGTCGAGCGATCGGCCTGCCTCGACCATGGGCCGGATGCGGCGGTTGATCTTTTCAAGGTGATTGTTCGCGATGTCCGACAGCCTGTGCACCAGAAAGGGATTGAGGAAGCGATCCAGAACCTGGGCGGCATAGGCCACCGCCTCGTCCCCGAGGCCGCGTGCGGCCATCACCGGGAAAACTTCCTCGCGCCACACCGCCTCGAGATCGGCGCGGACTGCGGGATCGCCCAGGATGTCCCGCACGGTCTCCGCGGCCGAACTCCCCTCTTTGCGCCACCGGTCCGCCAGGAATGTGTGGCCGAGGTTGAGGATGTGGAGCTTCAGCGTTTCATAGCGCTGCAGATCGGATGTCACGACGATCGCGGGATGCTTGCAGGGCAGGACCAGACCGTCCTGCTCGCCGATCGCCCAGAGCGCATAGGGTTCGGCGACCGCGCCGACCGGGTCGATCGGTTCGGACACGATCCGGTCGACCAGGCTGTTGGCGAAGCGGCAATGCGTGTCGAGATAGGAGAAGTAGCTTTCCGGAAAGCCCCAGTCGCGACCCAGTCCGGTGACAAGGTCCCGTAGCCGCTCACCGTTCTTCTCGATGAGTTCGCAAGGAAAGAGCGACACCGGTCGCTGCGGTGTGGCTTCCGAACGCTCAAGCAGAAGGGCGGCGATCTTGGCTGGGAAACTGCGCGGCGCAACGGACCGGTCGGCAATGCTCTCGCGCGTGTCCGAAGGGTCGAGAACGAAGCCCCGATCGCCGGTATTCGACAGGATGACTCGGGCTGCCAGTCCAGCCTGGCGTACCGCCGGCCAATCGCGCCCCGCAAACAGTGCCTTGCCGATGGCATTGCCTTGCAACTCTTCATCCACGACCTTCCCATCGGCAAGGCCGCGCACGCGTATGGGGTAGGAGGCTCCGGACGCCAGCGCCGCCACGCGCTTTGCGCTTTCCCCGCTGCCGGTCGTCTGAACCAGCGTCACCTTGCCAAGCGCCTCGCCGCGACCCAGCGCCTGCGAGATGAAAAGGTCGGCATGCGCCAGCAGAAACCGGCTGGTACCAAATTGCAGGATCGGATTTTCGCCGCGGTCTTGAGAGGTGGACTGCATCTTCTGGGTTTCCTGTATCCGGCTCAACGACCCGGCTTGAGACGGTAGAAGTCGATGGCATTGCCGCCAAAGACTGCGTCATGAAATTCATCGGGGACGATGTCGAGGCACTGGTCGAGCCATGTCCGGTAATCGGTCACGAGCTTGACGACCGGCCAGTCGCTGCCCCAGATCGTCCGCTTTTCGCCGAAGAGTTCGAGCATCGTTTCGGCATAGGGGCGCACCGCCTCAGGCCGCTGTTCACCGGCCTCGACGAGAAGACCGGAAAGCTTGCAGGACACGTTAGGCAGGCGGGCGAGTGCTGAGAGGTCATGCCGCCACGCGACGTATTTCCCTTCGGCTATGAGAGGCTTTCCGCCGTGATCGACCACGATCCGCAGATCCGGAAAGCGTTCGGCAAAGCGTCTCAATGGCGCCATATGGCGGGGCAGGATCAAACCGTCGAAGGCAAGATCGTGTTCGATCATGGCCGCGACCGCCGGCGCAAGCGCGGGGTCGTCGATCCAGTCGGTATCTTCGATGCCCTGCAGCATCGGCCGGACGCCTTTAAGCTTCTCATGCTTGGCAAGTGCTGCGATCATATCCGGCGCATTCGCCGCCTTCATATCCACCCAGCCGACGACGCCGAGAATGAAGTCATTCTTCGAGGCCAGATCGAGCAGGAAGAGTGTGTCGTCCGTCTCCGCGAGTGACTGGACCACGACCGTGCCGTCCACACCCGCCGCTTTCAGCTGCGGCTCAAGCTCCGGCGGCAGGAAGTCGTAGCGGATGGCGGCCAGTTCCGGCGGCGGCCATTGTCCCTGCCGGCGCTCCATCAGCCAGAAATGCTGGTGTGAATCGATCCGCATGGTCAGGCCTCATGCGGGAGGGGCGCGCCCTCGCCCACCAGACCGCGCGTCCGCAATTCCGCCCAAAAGGCTACAGGAATGTCTTCTTCGAACGAGGCGACGTTGGAGGAAATCTGGGACGCGTTGCGCGCCCCCGATACAACACTGACAACCGCCTTGTGGGCCATCGGGAACTGAAGAGCCGCAGCCTGAAGGCTGACATTCATCTCACGGCACACGGCATCGAGCCGATCCACCTGCGCCAGGACATTCTCGGGTGCATCTTCGTAGTTGAACTTGCGGTTTCCGGCGAGCAGACCCGAATTGAAGACGCCCGCGGCAACGATGGCAACGCCGGCTGCAGCGCAATCATCCATGAAGGACAGGCTTTCCTGCTCCAGAAGCGTGTAGCGACCGGCCAGCATCGCGACGTCGATGTCGAACACCTGCATCGCATCGCGGATCGCTTCGAATTCGTTGACGCCCAGGCCCACGGCCTTCACCAGTCCCTGATCGCGTAACTCGCCCAGCGCCTTGAAACCGCCGCCGGTCAGTTGCGACCAGTAATGCGCGTTCTTCTCGCCATGGGTCACTGTGCCGATATCGTGAATGAACAGAATGTCGGGCGCGTAGATACCCAGGCGCTGCCGGCTATCCTCGAAGGAGCGCATGACGCCGTCATAGGTGTAGTCATAGACCGGGCGGAAAGGGAGCGGCGCGGCATAGCCGTCGGATACGGCGCCCACGGAGTCATCCGGATGCATGACGCGTCCGACCTTGGTGCTCACAACGTAGTCCTGCCGCTCGAGATCAGTCAGCATGGTTCCGAGCCGGCGCTCGGAGCGAGTATATCCGTAATAGGGAGCGGTATCGAAATAGCGAATGCCGGCGTCCCAGGCGGCAGAAAATGCGCCTCTGGCCTCCTCATACGGCGTGACCCGGTAAAGATTTCCCATCTGGGCGCAGCCGAGACCGATCACGGAGAGGCTCAGGTCGCAGCGGGGAAGTTTGCGCGTTTCGGACGCTTTCATCGACATCGATCCTTGGGAAGAGGACGCGCGCCGGACAAGCCCGGCGCGCGCAATGCTGCTTAGTAGAGAACGTTCTTGGCTTCCGGCTTGTCGATGTTTTCCTTGGTGACCAGCACGACGCCAGTGTCGATGAACTTCTCGACCTTTTCCTTTTTCAGGACCTTCTCAAGCGTTTCGATGCCCTTTTCGCCCATCTGGTAGGAGCTCTGGACAACGATGGCATTTAGCGTGCCGTCCTTGACGAAGTTCTGCAGGTCGGTGTTGCCGTCGAAGCCGATGGCGGTGATCTTGCCGGCCTTGCCGGCCTGCACGATGGCGCGGCCCATGCCGATGGCGGTCGGCTCATTGGCGCCGAAAATGCCCTTCAGGTCCGGGTTGGCGGCCAGCACATCGGTCGTCTGGTTCAGAGCCGTCGCCATCTGGGACTGCGAGTAGTACGGGCCGACGACCTGAAGCTTGGAATGCGCCTTCAGATATTCGACGAAGCCGCCGACGCGGCCGATTTCGGAGCCGGCGCCTGCGACGTAGGACATGACGGCGATCTTGCCTTCCTTGCCGACCTTGTCGATCATCGCCTGCGCGGCAAGCTCACCGGCCTTCTTGTTGTCCGTCGACAGGAAGGCCTGATAGTACTTGTCGGAGTCCTTGGCGAGCATGGAGTCGATGATCACGACCGGGATATGTGCTTCCCAGGCCTTCTTGACGGCGGGAACCAGAGCGTCCGGGTCGGACGGCGCGAGCACGATGCCGGCAACCTTGCGGTTCACGGCGTTCTCGACCATGTTCACTTCGTCAGCGATTGCCGACTCCGATGCGGGGCCCTGGAACGTCATCGTGTATTTGCCGTTCGTCTTCTTGATCGCAGCGTCTGCGCCCTTCTGGACGTTCTGCCAGTAGTTGGAATTCACCGTCTTGACGATGACGGCGATTTCATCGGCGGCGCTGGCCGGCACGACCCAGAACGCTGCTGCGGTTGCCAGAGCGGCGAACACTATCTTCTTCATGTATTCCTCCCAGTAAGACATGGCTTGGTAGCCGGTTGAGACAAGGAGCGACAACCGCCCCCTGATTGATCGGCCTCCAGAGCCGAATTCCTGAACGATCAACGACGGTTGCGCAGTTGGTCGATCCACACGGTTCCGAGAATGACGAAGCCGATGATGATTTGCTGAATGAAGGCGGAGACGCCGTTCATGTTCAGGCCGTTGCGCAGGATGCCGATGACGAAGGCACCGATGGCTGTCCCCGAGATCGTGCCCACGCCGCCGATCAGCGATGTTCCACCGATGACCGCGCTGGCAATGGCGTCAAGTTCGTACATGACGCCTTCATTCGGCTGGCCGGTGACGAGACGCGACATCAATACGCAGCCTGTCAGGCCTGCCAGCGTGCCGGACAGGATGTAGGTGAAGATGGTGACGCGATCGACATTGACGCCGGAGAGCCGCGCCGCATCCGCATTCGAGCCGACCGCGTAGATATGGCGGCCGAGAACCGAGCGGTTGAGCATGTAGGAAACGGCAATCGCGATCACGACCATCAGGATGACCGGATAGGGGATTCCCGGAAACGTCACATTCGGAAAGCCGTCGTCACCAATGCTCTCAATGCGGAACAGAGCGCCGTTGCCGAGTTCGCCGAAGGCATCACCCAGACCCGAGACGGCACGCGCGCCGGTGATCTGCAACGCAAAGCCGCGTGCGATCAGCATCATGCCGAGCGTTGCGATGAAGGGCGGAAGCTTGAGCCGCGTCACGGCGATGCCGTTGAGCAGTCCGCAGACCGTTCCGGTGAGAATGCCGGCCACCATGCCGAGCCAGATGGGGAAATCAAACTCCTTGACCGCAAGAGCGGCCACCACGCCGCTGAGCGCCAGCACCGAGCCAACCGAGAGATCGATGCCGCCTGTAATGATGACGCACGTTGCGCCGATGCCGAGAAGACCGATGGACGTCACCTGCAATGCGATCGTCATGGCATTGTCGATGCTGAAGAATGCATTGCTCGTCAGCGAGAAGACGGCAGTCAGCGCAACAAGGCTGCCGAGCGCGGCAAATTTCTGTACCAGATCCTTCTGGCGATCGCTCATGCGGGAGGACATTTTCCCGATCTCACTCATTGCTGCATTCCCTTGCGCTGCGCATCCTGACCGGAAGCGTAAAACATGATTTCTTCCTGGCTTGTCGCCCGGGTATCGAGGACCTTGGCGATCCTGCCGGCGTGGAACACGGCCACGCGGTCTGTCATGCCGAGGATCTCCGGCAGTTCCGAACTGATGAGCACGACGCCGATGCCTTTGGAGGCTAGCTCGTCCATGATCTTGTAGATGGCGTATTTCGCGCCGACATCGATGCCGCGCGTCGGCTCGTCGAAAAACAGCAGGTGCGAATTGCGGAACAGCCATTTCCCGATGATGATCTTCTGCTGGTTGCCGCCCGACAGGCGGCTGACCGTCTGGTCGAGAGATGGGGTCTTGATACCGAGCAGATCGACATAATGGGATGCGCGATCCCTATGCTTGCCGCGGTCGATGATTCCGAAACGACTGGCGACGGCGTTCATGTTGGCGAGCAGAAGATTGGCCGCCACCGACATCTTGATGGCGAGGCCCTGGCTCTTGCGATCCTCGGAGAGGTAGGAAATCCCTTGCGCAATCGCGTCCTGCGGCGAGCGGATCGACAACTCGCGACCATTGAATTCGATCGTGCCGGCCTCTGCCGGCTCGGCCCCGAAGATCGAGCGCGCGACTTCGGTTCTGCCCGCACCCATCAAACCTGCGAAGCCGAGAATTTCGCCCCGCATGAGGTCGAATGAGATGTCGGAAAACACGCCGGTCCGCGTCAGCCCCCTCACGCGCAGGATCGGTTCGGCCGTCGGAACCGACGTCCGCTCCGGAAACTTCTCGTCCAGCGAGCGGCCCACCATGCGGGACACGATGTCATTCACGGACACTGCCGCAAAATCGTCGCTGGAGACGAACCGGCCGTCACGCAGGATGGTTACGCGATCGACGATCTGGGCCATCTCATCCAGACGATGGGAGATGTAGACTATGCCCGCCCCCTTTGACCGCAAGTCGCGGATGACACGAAAAAGGAGATTTGCCTCCTGCTCGGTCAGGGACGATGTGGGCTCGTCCATGATGATGACTTCGGCATTGAGCGAAAGCGCCTTGGCGATCTCGACCATCTGGCGCTGCGCCACCGAAAGGCGGAGAACCTGCGCGTCGGGGCTGATGTCGACACCGAGGCGGTCGAGACAGGCTTTCGCATCCGCTCTCAGTTTCCGACGATCGACCAGCGGACCACGTTTCGGCTCGCGTGACAGGAAGATGTTTTCAGCCACCGTCAGGTGGGGAATCAGATTGAGTTCCTGATGGATAATGGCGATCCCTGCCGCTTCGGATTCGCGCGGCGAGGCATAGCGCACGTCCTCGCCCTTGTAGCGGATGGTGCCGGCCGTCGGTTGATAGACTCCGCTGATGATCTTCATCAGCGTCGATTTCCCGGCCCCGTTCTCACCGCAGATCGCATGAACTTCGCCACGCCGAAGATTGAAATGAACATTGTCGAGCGCAACAACGCCGGGAAATTCCTTGCGGATCCCGGAAAGGGTCAGCAGCGTCTCCTGCGCCATATCTTGTGCAGAAATCGCGCCAGCCGAGGTGCTTGCGCCGGAAGACAATTCCATCATATTTCCTCTCAACCGTCCTGCGTCCAGACGCAGGCTCCTCACGGCCCCATGACAAAAAGAAGTAGTCGCGAGAGAAAAATTGGTCAAGCCAATTTATGCTGGAAGTTCCTGTAAAAATGGAATTCAAAGAGATGTTCAGACTAAGTTATTGTGATAAAATGCGAAAAAATATGAGCCGATCGGCATTCAAAAAGCCAGCACGTCATTGGCTTGACCAAAATACTGGGGGAAAGACGAGTTATGAGCAAAACTGAAGAACCAAGGCGGCTTTACCAGCAGGTTGCGGACAAGATCCGAATGTCAATTAGCGCGAAGGGTCTCAAGAGTGGCGCCCGTCTTCCGAGCGAGCGCGACCTCGCCCAGGAGCTTGGTGTTTCCAGACCCTCGCTGCGCGAGGCTCTGATCGCGCTGGAAATCGAAGGGACTGTGGAAATTCGCGGCGGCTCTGGAATTTACCTGACCGCAGACGCCGCAAAAAATACAGATACATCGCCAATTTATGGAGAAAGTCCGTCGGAACTGATGCAGGCCCGCTCGATGATCGAGGGAAGTGCCATCGTCCTCGCCGCCAGCAGGATCACGGAAGAGGCAATTGAGGATCTCAGACACATCCTGTCAGAGATGGCATCTGCGGTGGGAGCGGGGCAAGTGCCGCTCGAACAGGACAAGGCCTTCCACCTGCTCATCGCGCGCCAGACCGGCAATTCAGTGATCGAGAAGATCATTGCAGGGCTCTTTGAAGAGCGTCACAACCCCATTGCGAAACGACTTCAGGATCGATTTGGAAGCGTGAAATCATGGTCACTGGCGCTGCATGAGCACCAGGCAATTTTCGAGGCGCTGAGTGCCCGCGATCCCCTTCTGGCGCAATCGGAAATGTATCGACATCTGGACGCCTCCCGTCGCCGCTGGCTTGACTCGAAGGCGCTCGACAGTGCGGCGGCGCGACTGCAGCCACTGACCCCCTGAGCAATCGGGAAACGCGGGCGCACGTCATCTGGGGCGACAAGGCGGGATCCCCCAGGTTGCGGCACCGTCACACGTTCTTCGCCGCTGCTCGGATAGCCGAGATATTGGCGCTCCATGAGGCCTCGCCTTCCCCCGCGAAAATGGCGGAGCCCGCAACCAGAACATTGGCTCCGGCGGCGGCAACGAGCGGTGCCGTGCGCGGTGTTATGCCGCCGTCCACTTCAATATCGATCGGCCGGTCGCCCAGCATCGCCCTGACGCGCCTGATCTTCTCGACGACGGCGGGAATGAAGGCCTGGCCGCCGAAGCCGGGATTGACCGTCATCAGGAGGACCAGATCGAGACGATCGAGCACATATTCGATCACGCTTTCCGGCGTCGAGGGGTTGAGCGAGACACCGGCCTTCTTGCCGAGCTGCCTGATCCTTTGCAGCGATCGGTCGAGATGCGGGCCGGCTTCGGCGTGGACGGTGATGATGTCACAGCCCGCATCGGCAAAAGCCTCCAGATAGGGATCGGCCGGCGCGATCATCAGGTGGCAATCGAAAATCTTGTCGGTGCGACCTCTCAAGGCTTTGATGACCGCTGGCCCGAAGGTGATGTTCGGCACAAAATGGCCGTCCATGACATCAAGGTGAATCCAGTCTGCGCCCGCACGGACGACACCCTCCATGTCGTCCCCCAGACGGGAGAAGTCGGCAGACAGCATGGAGGGTGCGATGATCGGTGCCATGGGTTTGCCTTTCGATTCCAGAGTGGACTATGCCGCGATTTTCAGGCGCGAACGCCAGCCGGGAAAGAGCTGGTCCGCATCGTGCGGGAAGCTCTCGAAGGCGCGGGCGAATTCCTTGTGGTCGCGGGCGAAGTCGAGCGGATCGACACCTTGTCGCCAGCACTGCTCGGCCTGTCGCAGCGATGTCGCTCCCGCCACTCCGCCGTCGATATGGCCGAAGGCCCCGCCCCCGGCCGTCATGATGATGTTGGAATGGCCGAGATTGGCGAAGAAGCCGGGCATTCTGAGCGCATTCATCCCCCCGGACACGATCGGCGTCGTCGGGTTCATGCCCAGCCATTCCTGATGGTAGAACGGTCCTTGCGCGGAATCCTCGGTGATCATGTAGGCGATCTCGCGATCGGAGGCCTCGCCCTCCATCTTGCCGAAGCCCATCGTGCCGACATGAATGCCGGACGCGCCCTGCAGCCGCGACATCTTGGCGAGCACATGGGACGTGTAGCCGCGCTTCGACTGCGGCGAGGTGACCGCCCCATGGCCTGCGCGGTGATAATGGAGGTACTGACGCGGGAAATTCCGTCGCGCGGTGGTGATCGCCGCTGGCCCGGCGACGTAACCGTCGACGAGGAAGGCGACATGGTCGGCATCCGGCCCGAAGGTCTCGAGGATGTATTCGCCCCGCGCCAGCATCTCGTAATGATCGTCGGCAGTGATGTTGAAGGAGAAGAGCTTCGCCTGGCCGGTCTTGTCCTGCGCTCGCACCATGGCGTCGCGCACCTCGCGCACCGTCTCCCTGAACGGCGCGAAGACCTGGTTGCCCTGCGGCTCGTCATTCTTGATGAAATCGCCACCAAGCCAGAAATCATAGCAGGCAGCCGCGAAAGGTGCCGGTCTCAACCCCAGCTTCGGCTTGATGATCGTGCCGACAATGAAGCCGCCATCAACGACCGGACGGCCGAGAACCCGCCACAGGTCCTTGATGGTCGTGGTCGGGCCATCGAACTGGCGCAGGAAATTCGGCGGCACGTAGAAATCATGCATCTTGCCATATTCGACATCGCCCATGCCCTGGTTGTTGCCGATGGTCAGCGTCAGGAAGGAGGCGATCATCGCCCGCCCGTCAGTAATGTTGCGGTCGAACAGGTCGACCGGATAGGCGATCTTGGTGATCTCCCTCGCCTCGTCGATCTCATAGACGATGGCATCGACACCGCGGGTGAAATTGTCCGTGGTCGAGACCTCCACATTGGTGCCCGTCGAGGATTCGGCGGCGAAATGGGCGGCCGTTTCGAGATAGCCGTAACCGGCCTTCGGCTTCATGATATAGGCGCAGAGCACGTGCTTGCCGCCCCTGATCAAATCCTCTTCCTTGAGCGAAAGATTGGCGTAGCGGTTGGACTGATCCATGATCTTCTCTCCTTGATTGGCCTGCCGCGCCTAGGCGGCCTTGTGGGTTTCTGATCGGGGCGAGAGCGCGCCGGACTGGTAGCGGCGCGCCATGTCGCTCATGGCAATCGGCTTGATGCGGCTGGCATTGCCGGCCGTGCCGAAGGCCTCGAAACGAGCGATGCAAACCTCACGCATGGCATCCATCGCTGGCTTGAGGAACTTGCGCGGATCGAATTCCGAGCGCGCGGAGGTCGCGACCCGGCGCATGGCGGCCGTCGCGGCCAGCCGCAGGTCCGTATCGATATTGACCTTGCGCACGCCGGAGCGGATGCCGCGCACGATGTCCTCCACCGGCACGCCATAGGTCTCGCGCATGTCGCCGCCGTTTTCGTTGAACACGGCCTGCCACTCCTCCGGCACCGAGGACGAGCCATGCATGACGATATGTGTGTTCGGCAGCCGCGCATGGATTCTCTCGATGACATCCATCGCCAGCACCTCGCCGGTCGGCTTGCGCGTGAATTTGTAGGCCCCGTGCGACGTGCCGATCGCGACTGCCAGCGCATCGACGCCGGTCTCGGCCACAAAACGGGCCGCTTCTTCCGGGTCGGTCAGCAGCATGGAGCGATCGAGCGCGCCCTCGAACCCATGCCCGTCCTCGGCCTCGCCATGGCCGGTTTCAAGCGAGCCCAGGCAACCCAGTTCACCCTCGACGGAGGCGCCGACCATGTGGGCGAGGCGCGTGACTTCGCGGGTGATGGCCACGTTATAGGCATAGTCGGCGGGCGTCTTGGCGTCTTCCTTGAGCGACCCGTCCATCATCACCGAGGTAAACCCGCTCTGGATGGCCGAGAGGCAGGTCGCGACATTGTTGCCGTGGTCCTGATGGATGCAGAGGGGGATATCGGGATAGATCGCCTCCAGCGCCTCCATCATCTTGGCCAGCATGATGTCGTTGGCATAGGCGCGCGCGCCGCGTGAGACCTGCATGATGACCGGCGCGTCGCAGGCTTTCGCCGCCTCCATGATGGCCAGCGCCTGTTCCATGTTGTTGATGTTGAAGGCGGGGACGCCGTAGCCCCTCTCCGCCGCGTGGTCGAGAAGCTGTCTGAGAGTGATGCGCGCCATGGTCAAGCTACCCTTGTGCTGGTGGAATTGCGGGTGAGGATTTCGATGCCGGGCAGCGCCTTGCCCTCGATCCATTCGAGGAACGCGCCGCCGGCGGTGGAGACATAGGAGAAGCCGTCCGTCACGCCTGCGCCGTTCAAGGCCGCGACCGTGTCGCCGCCGCCGGCAATCGAGACAAGCCGTCCGGCCATCGAGCGCTCCGCCGCCGCGCGGGCGACGGCAAAGGTTGCCGCACCGAAGGGTTCGAGCTCAAAGGCGCCGAGCGGGCCGTTCCAGAGCAAGGTTCTTGCCCGGCTGATGGCGGCGATGATGCGGGCCGTCGTCTCCGGTCCCACATCCAGCGCCATCATGTTGGCGGGAATGGCATCGGCCGGGACAACGTGATGGTCCGCATGGGTGGCAAAGGCTGCCGCGACGACGACGTCGCTTGGCAGGATGATCTCGCATCCCCTCGCGGCTGCCCTCGCCATGATGTCACGCGCCACTTTTGCAGCGTCCGGCTCGTGCAGCGAACGGCCCATGGGATGGCCGAGCGCGGCCAGAAACGTGTTGGCCATGCCGCCGCCGATGATGAGCGTGTCCACCTTGGAGGTCAGATTGGTCAGCACATCGATCTTTGTGGAAACCTTGGAGCCGCCGACAAGGGCCGCGACCGGCCGTTCCGGGCTCTCAAGCGCGCCCTTCAGCGCCTCGACTTCTGCCATCAATGACGGCCCGGCATAGGCCGGCATCAATCCCGCAATGGCCTGGGTCGAGGCATGCGCCCGGTGGGCACAGGAGAAGGCGTCGTTGACATAGAGATCGCCATGGACGGAGAGCCGGAGCGCAAAATTGCGGTCATTGGCGATTTCGCCGGGATAGAAGCGCAGGTTCTCGAGCAGCACGACCTCGCCCTCGGCCAGATGGCCGGTGTTCCATTCGGCGAGCTGGCCCACGCAATCGGGGACAAAGCGCACATCCTGGCCGAGTTCCTCGGAGAGTACGCCGGCGAGCGGCTGCGTCGAATAGACCGGGTTCTTCTCACCCTCCGGCCGCCCGAGATGGGTGAGTATGACGACGCTTGCGCCGCGGTCGGTCAGCGCCCGGACTGTGGGCGCGAAGCGGGCGATGCGGGTGCGGTCCGTCACCCGGCCACCGGCCATCGGCACGTTGAGATCGGCGCGGATGATCACCCGCTGGCCGGAAACATCAATGCTGCGAATATCGGGAAGGGCGCGCATGGTGATCAGTTCCTCTCCAGAAGGCGGCGCGCTTCATCCGCCACATGCCGCGCGGTGATGCCGAAATGGGCGTAGAGTTGCGCCGCCGGGCCCGACGCGCCGAAGCCGGGCATGCCGATGAAGACGCCGTTCTCTCCGACATAGCGGTCCCAGCCCATGCGGCCTGCCGCCTCGACGGCGATGCGGGGGGCGACGCCCAGCACCTCGCGCCGATAGGCCCGATCCTGCGCCTCGAACTTCTCCCAGGACGGCATGGAGACGACGGCTGCCCTGATGCCGGCCTCTGCCAGCTGACGGGCTGCGGCGCGGACGATCTCCACTTCCGACCCGGTGGCGATCAGGGTGATTTCGCGGTCGCCGTCCGGCGCATGGAGAAGGTAGGCGCCCCGCGCCGACAGGTTCTCGTTGCTTGAGGCTTCGCGCAGCATCGGCAGGTCCTGCCGCGACAGCGCCAGCACGCTGGGACGTTCTTCGTCCTGAAGCGCCAGCTCCCAGCACTCCGCAGTCTCGATGATATCGGCGGGGCGGAAGATGTTGAGATTGGGCGTGGCCCTCAGCATCGCCAGATGCTCGACCGGCTGATGCGTGGGGCCGTCCTCGCCGAGGCCAATGGAATCATGGGTCAGCACATAGATGACGCGCTGCTTCATCAGCGCCGACAGGCGAATGCCGCCGCGCGCGTAGTCGGAAAAGACGAGGAATGTGCCGCCATAGGGAATAAAGCCGCCATGCAGGGCGATCCCGTTCATCGCCGCCGCCATCGCATGTTCACGGATGCCATAGTGAAGGTAGCGGCCGGAAAAATCGCCGGGACGGATCGAGGCTGTCGTTGCTGTCTGGGTCAGGTTCGAACCAGTCAGGTCCGCCGAGCCGCCGACAGTGTTGCCGATGACACCGTTAATCACCTCAAGCGCCATCTGCGAGGCCTTGCGGGTGGCCACCTTCGTCCGCTTGTCGAAATGCTCGGCGCGAAAATCGGCGAGCGTTGCAGCAAGGGATGCAGGCAGGCTCCTGTCCATCGCGGCATCGAATTCGGTGGCAGCTCCGCTGGCGGCCTTCCGGACCCGCCAATCAAGATGCGCCTGACGTCCCCGTTCCGCCACCTTTGCCCATGCGGCGCGAATGGAGGCGGGCACGACAAAGGGCTCGTGCGCCCAGCCCAGATGCTTGCGCGCGGCAGCAATCTCTTCGGCACCGAGCGGCGCGCCATGGACATTGTGCGTCCCCTGCTTGTTGGGCGCGCCGAAGCCGATGACGGTTTTGCAGGCGATCAGCGACGGCTTCTTCGACTTGCGCGCGTTGGCGATGGCCATGGCAATCGCCTCCGGATCATGCCCATCGACCGACTGCACATGCCAGCCGGCGGCGGCAAAGCGGGCCTGCTGGTCCATCGAGGTCGAGAGCGATGTCGCGCCGTCGATCGAAATGGAGTTGTCATCCCACAGCACGATCAGCTTGCCGAGACCGAGATGGCCGGCAAGGTCGATCGCCTCATGGCTGATGCCTTCCTGCAGGCATCCGTCGCCGGCGATCACATAGGTATGGTGATCGACGAGGTCGCTGAAGCGGGCCGCGAGCATTTCTTCCGCGATCGCCATGCCGACCGCCGTTGCGATCCCCTGACCCAGCGGGCCGGTGGTCGTCTCGATGCCGAGCGCATGGCCATATTCCGGATGACCGGCGGTGACCGAGCCAAGCTGGCGGAAATTCCTGATTGCCTCGACATCCATGTCGGCATAGCCGAGGAGATGGTGGATCGCATATTGCAGCATTGATCCATGGCCGGCCGACAGTACGAACCGGTCGCGGTCGGGCCAGTCGGGGCTCGCGGGATCGATCTTGATGAAGCGGTTGAAGAGAACGGCCGCCACGTCTGCCATGC